>NZ_JBANBK010000047.1:0-66132 GCF_053572325.1 Bradyrhizobium sp. UFLA05-112
CGATGCCTTCACCCCCGAGGAATGCGCCAACTACCTCAAAAATTCAGGCTATCGAACTTAATGCCATCACGCTTTAGACGATTTGCAGAGCACAGTGATCGAGCCAGGTGATCGCCAGAGGATCGAGGCGCAATTGACGTCTGCGAGGTCGCAGCTTTCGTCCAGTCTCGCAGGGGTGGCCGACCTCTCTCGTCGGCTGGGCGATGCTGCATCCAGGATTGACGGGGCGCTTGCCAGGCGCGCCGCGACCACGCCGGATCCGGCGTCAGCGTCAACGCTCCGGCAGCAACGCCCTAATCGTCCGGAAATGCGCGCTTGACGGTTTCCGATGGGTAGGCACCGAACACCGCACGGTATTGCGCGGCGAAACGGCCCATATGTGTAAAGCCCCATTTCAAGGCGACCTCGTACACGGGCAGCTCGTTTTCGGGGCTCGATAATTCCGCATGGACGGCTTCCAGCCGGATTCGTCGCAAGAAAGCCGCAGGCGTTGTATCGTGAAACCTGCGGAATCCGAGCTGCAGGGAGCGCTCGCTCACGCCAACGGCGACCGCTACGTCGACCATCGTCAGCGGTAGATGAAGATTGGCGCGCATGTGCTCGATGGCCTGCCGGACGTGCCGTGGCGTCACGTCGGGTGTCCGACGATCCAGCCGACCGCTCAGGCTGTGGGGCACATTCTCGAAGACGAGCCGCAGGGTGGCTTCCGTCAACAGAGCCATCGCTTTCGACGAGTGCTTCAGGATCTGCGGATCATGCATGCCCAGGACGATCGTGCGGGCAAGCTGATGCAGGGTCTGTCCCGTGCCCGTCGAGAGAGCGACGGTCGGAGCGAGATCCAGGTTCGTCAGCGCGGCGTTGCCGAACATTGCGCTGAGCATTTTCGCGACGATGCCAGCATCGAACTTCAGTATGACGTTCGAATGGTTTCCGTCGGCAGATGTCCTGATCTTGTGATGCTGCAGCATCGGAAGCGCGACGAGAGTGACGGTTGACGTCGTCCGTTGCACGGGTCTGGTACCCACGACCATGTCGGAGGCGCCGGCGCCGAGAAAGCCTATCGCAAGGTCTGCCTGAACGGCCTCACAGGAATAGGACCAGTCGCCGGAAACCCGAGTCCTCAAGACGCTGATTCCTGGTCCCATGACGACGTCCGAACGCCAGTGGAATGCGGTATCTATCTTGGGCGGTAAAGGTTTGATCGTGGGCGCAAATGAGGCAAACGAGGCGAGCAATGCGTCAAAGCCGGAGCCCGACAGGGCCGGAGCTACGTAGAAAGTGTCGTCGGGCAACGGGGGCTATCTCATAATCGGCTCGATGTTATAATTATATAGAATAATCATCGGGCATCGGCCCCGGGGTGGCGGAGCATTTCCATCCATTTCGCGCAAAGACTATCCAGTTTGCGCCGGAACCGCCGCCGGCAGCCTATTCCGGTTGCTCCCCTCAAAAAGAAAGCGGGCATGCCCTCGCATGAAGGCATGCCCGCTTGGAATTCATCTGCGAAACGCGTGCGCTCAGTGCACGCTCACCGCCTGCAATTCGTTGCTCCAGGCATTGGCGATCGCGGCTTCGCGGCTGTCGGTCAGCATGATCGGCGTGCCGTCGGCGGCGTGGAGCGCGAAGAGTTTCAGGCCCGGCGCAATCTTGGGCGCCTCGGGAAACAGGTCGGGCACGTCCTCCGAGCGGATCTGCTTCACATAGGCGATGTGGCCCTCGCCGAGGGTTGCCAGCGTCTCCGGTGAGACGTTGTTGGCTTCGTATTCGAACGCAACGTGACCGTTACTCATGGTCTCGACTCCTCTCTCGAAACTAAGCGGTCGAGTCCGCTACTCGTTCCATTATTCGTGCTCATTGATAGCGATTGTCTTAACGATCCTTTCCGGTTCCGGCCGGGCGAGATCGATCGACAACAGCCCGTTCTTCAGATCCGCACCCAGCACCAGCATCCCCTCCGCCAGCACGAACGTGCGCTGGAAGTGGCGCGCGGCGATGCCGCGATGGATGTATTGCCGGGTCTTGTCGTCCTGCTGACGCCCGCGGATCACGAGCTGGTTTTCCTCAATGGTTACATCGAGTTGGTCGCGGGTGAAGCCGGCGACCGCCAGCGTGATGCGTAACCGCTCGGGCTGGCCGTCCGACCGGTCACACCTCTCGATATTGTAGGGAGGGTAGCCGTCGGCGCCTTTGACGACCCGATCGAGCACGCGCTCGATCTCGTCGAAGCCCAGCAGGAACGGACTGGATAACGTGGGAACACGAGACATAGTTTACAAAGTCCTCGCGGAAAGCGACTTTGACGTTTCAGGGCCCTGAATGGCACCCCTTGTGACCCAATATGGGCATATCCCCGAGCGGGTTCAAGCACCTAGCCGGGGGCTGTGGATGGGCCGTGACGCCCAGCGCGGTCATTTTGCCATCGCAGATGCTTACAGATCGTAAGGGCCGGACCTCGCCGTCGCCCTGAGACGCAAGTCTGAGCACGATGACGTTTCGGGACGAATTATGCCAATGAAAACAAGTCCCCTTCTACTGTGCATGGGGTTGTTTTAAGATATCGCACCAGTAATCGAGAATTCCCATGCCCGATTCATATGGTGTGCCGCAGCCGGGCAACGCCGAGGACTATCAGCAGTTCATGCTTGCCCTCTATGACTTGATAGAGGATGCACGCAACCTAGGCGCCTGCGGTGACGGCATCGAAACGCTCAAGACAGCTCGTTTGCTGCTTCTCGATGATTTTGAGGCGAAACACCCCGGCTACGGCAGCGGGCGGGCCGTCTGGCGCTGACTCAGGCCTCGATCCGCGTCCGCCCGTCGCCGCTGAACAGATGCAGCTTTTGGCGGACTGCCGCGACCCGGATTTTCGCGCCGATCGGCGGGGCCTCGGCTCCGGGGATCCGGACGATGACCTCGCCGGGCGGCAGCTCGCCGGGCGTCGCTGCGACCTGCTGCTCGTCCTGCCGGCGCGAGCCATAGACGAAGGTCTCGGCGCCGACCCGCTCGATCGCTTCCACGGTGAGGGCGAGCGCGACGCCGCCGGCGGGCGTCTGGTCGGTGATGACGAAGTCCTCCGGGCGGATGCCGAGGATGCCGGCTTCCGCCACGCGGCCATTGCTGCCGAGCTGCGTCTTGATCTCGTCCGGCCGCGTCGACATCAGATTCATCGGCGGGGCGCCGATGAAGGACGCGACGAACGTCGTGGCCGGCTTCTCGTAGATCGCGAGCGGATTGCCGATCTGCTCGACCTGGCCGCCATTCATCACGACGAGGATGTCGGCCAGCGTCATCGCCTCGAGCTGGTCGTGGGTGACGTAGATCGACGTGGTGTTCAGCCGGCGCTGCAATTTGCGGATCTCGACGCGCATCGCGATGCGCAGCTTGGCATCGAGATTGGACAGCGGCTCGTCGAACAGGAACACTTTTGGCTGCCGCACGATGGCGCGGCCCATGGCGACGCGCTGTCGCTGACCGCCTGAGAGCTGGCGCGGCTTGCGCTCGAGCATCGGTGCGAGCTCGAGCACGCGCGCGGCTTCCTCGACACGGGTCTTGATCTCGGCCTCCGCCATGCCGCGATTGCGCAGGCCATAGGCCATGTTGTTGTAGACGCTCATATGCGGATAGAGCGCGTAGTTCTGGAACACCATCGCGATGTCGCGGTCGGCGGGCTCGACCTGGTTGACGACGCGGCCGCCGATGTCGATCTCGCCGCCGGTGATGGTCTCGAGCCCCGCGACCATGCGGAGCAGCGTCGACTTGCCGCAGCCGGAGGGGCCGACCAGCACGCAGAACTGGCCGTCGCCCACATCGACGTCGACGCCCTTGATGGCCTCGAAGCCGCCGGGATAGGTCTTGCGGACGTTGCGCAGAGTGACGTTAGCCATGAAAACTCACTTTTCCGTCTCGACCAGGCCGCGCACGAACAATTTCTGCATCGCGACGACGACGAACACCGGCGGCAGCATCGCGAGCACGGCCGTCGCCATCACGATCGGCCATTCGGTAAGCGCATCGTTGGTGGTCATCATCTTGCGGATGCCGACCTGGATGGTCTGCATGTCGTCGCGGGTCGTGATCAACAGCGGCCAGAGATACTGATTCCAGCCGAGGATGAAGAGGATCACGAACAGTGCCGCCATGTTGGTGCGCGAGAGCGGCAGCAGCGTATCCCAGAAGAACCGCAGGGGCCCGGCGCCGTCGATACGCGAGGCTTCCAGGAGCTCGTCCGGCACCGTCATGAAGAACTGGCGGAACAGCAACGTCGCGGTGGCCGATGCGATCAGCGGCAGCGACAGGCCGGCAAAGCTGTCGAGCATGTGCAGGTCGGCGACGATCTTGTAGGTCGGATAGATGCGCACCTCGACCGGCAGCATCAACGTGATGAAGATGATCCAGAAGATCGCCATCCGGAATGGAAAGCGGAAATAGACGATCGCATAGGCCGAGATGATCGAGATCGCGATCTTGCCGACCGCGATCAGCAGCGCCATGACAAGCGAGTTGAACATCATGTTGCCAACCGGCTCGCGAGTCGAGCCGCTCGTGCCGACGAAAATCGTCTGGTAGTAGACCTCGAAGAAATGTCCGCCCGGCAAGAGCGACATCTGACCGTTGGCGATCAGCGCGTTGTCCTGGGTGGAGGCGACGATCGCGATGTAGACGGGGAAGGCGACGATCGCGATCCCGATCCACAGGATGATATGGGCGACGTAGCGGCGGATGCCCTCTTCCTCGACCATCAGTAGGTCACCTTGCGTTCGACGAAGCGGAACTGGATTGCCGTCAGCACGATGACGAGCATCATCAGGATCACCGACTGTGCCGCGGAGCTGCCGAGATTTCCGCCCAGGAGCCCCTCGGTATAGACCTTGTAGACCAGTGTTACCGTCGATGTTCCAGGACCGCCACGTGTCATCGTATCGATGATGCCGAAGGTGTCGAAGAAGGCGTAGACGATGTTGATGACCAGGAGGAAGAAGATGGTCGGTGACAGCAGCGGGAAGGTCACGGTCCAGAACCGCCGCATTGGGCGGGCGCCGTCGATCGCCGCCGCCTCCATCACGCTCTTCGGGATGGCCTGAAGCCCGGCAAGGAAGAACAGGAAATTGTAGGAGATCTGCTTCCAGGCGGCGGCGAGGATGACCAGCGTTGCTGCCTGATTGCCATTGAGCAGCGGATTCCAGTCGATTCCCATGTCGCGCAGATAGCGCGAGAGGACACCGAGCGAGGGATGCAGCATGAAGATCCAGAGCACGCCGACGACCGGCGGGGCGACCGCATAGGGCCAGATCAGCAGCGTGCGATACAGCATGCCGCCGCGCATCGGCCTGTCCGCCATCACGGCCAGCAGCAGCGCCAGGGACAGCGACGAGAGCGCGATCGCAAACGAGAAGAAGAAGGTCCGGACGATCGCCTCGAAATAGGCGGGCTCCTTGAACAGTTCGACGTAGTTGTCGAACCAGACGAAACTCGTCGAAAGACCGAAGGCGTCCTGCAGCAGGAAGGATTGGATGACGGCCTGCAGTGCAGGCCAGTAGAAAAAGATCAGGACGATCGCGAGCTGCGGTGCAACCAGCGCGAACGGCAATAGCCTTGATTGGAAAATGGCTTGCTTTTGCATGATGTGAGGTGGGGCGGCAGGTCGCGCGATCGGCCTGCCGCCCATCGCCTTATTTCACGGCGGTCTTTTCGAACTGCCGGAGCATCGTGTTGCCGCGTTCGACGGCGGCGTCGAGCGCCTGCTTGGCGGTCTTCTTGCCGGCGAGCGCCTGCTCGATCTCTTCCGACCAGACGTCGCGGAGCTGCACCATGTTGCCGAGCCGCAGGCCGCGCGAATTCTCGGTCGGCTCCTTGTTGGTCAGCTCGATCAGCGGCGTTTCGAGATAGGGCTGATCCTTGTAGAAGCCCTCGGCCTTCGCCTTCTCGTAGGCCGCCTTGGTGATCGGCAGATAACCGGACGCCTTGTGGATGTAGACCTGACGATCGGTGTCCGACAGGAAGGTCAGGAATTTGGCGACGCCCTTGTACTCGTCGGCCGATTTGCCACCCATGATCCACAGCGAGGCGCCGCCGATGATCGAGTTCTGCGGGGCGCCCTTGACGTCCGGATAGTAGGGCATCGGCACCGCGGTGAAGTTGAACTTGGCCTGTGCCTTGACGTTGCCGAAGAAGGCCGAGGAGGTCAGGTAGATCGGGCATTCGCCGGAGGTGAAGCGACCCTCGCCGGTGTTGGTGCGGCCGGCATAGTCGTAGGTCTTGTCCTTCTGCAACTCGACGAGGTTCTCGAGATGCTTGACCTGCAGCGGACCGTTGAACTCAAGAACGGTGTCGAAGCCGTCGAGACCATTGGCCTTGGTCGAGAGCGGCACGTTGTGCCAGGCGGAGAGCTGCTCGAGGTTGACCCAGGTCACCCAGGAGCCGGAGAAGCCGCAGGTGGAATAGCCGGCGGCCTTCAGCTTCTTCGCATCGTCGAACACTTCCGGCCAGGTCTTCGGAATGTCGGCGATGTTGGCCTTCTTGAGCGCGTCGAGATTGATCCACATCACCGTGGATGACGAGTTGAAGGGGAAGGACAGCATTTCGCCCTTCGAGGTCGAATAGTAGCCGGTGATCGCGGGCAGGTAGGCCTTGGGGTCGAACTTCTCGCCGGTCTCGGCCATCAGCTTGTAGACCGGTTTGACGGCGCCGGTCGCGGCCATCATGGTCGCGGTGCCGACCTCGAAGACCTGCATGATGTGCGGCGCATTGCCAGCGCGGAAGGCCGCGATGCCGGCGTTCATCGTGTCGGCGTAGTTGCCCTTGTAGGTCGGAATCACCTTGTAGTCGCTCTGCGACGCATTGAAGTCGTTGGCGAGCTTGACGATGACGTCGTTGTTCGCGCCCGTCATCGCGTGCCACCACTGAATTTCGGTCGCGGCCAGCGCAGGCGAGGCGGCAAAGCCGAACGTGGCGGCAATGGTGGCAGCCGCAGCAAATTGTCGAAGAGCCATCAAGTAAACCTCCCTTGGGCCGTCATCAAAGTGCGCTTGCGCTAGCAGCGCCATGTGACGTTCACGTGACTGTGTAAGCGGCCGAAACGAAAGCGGCAAGCGCCGCAAAAGGGAAGCCGTCAAATAGGCGAAGAGGCCTTCGCAAGGCAGGCCGTCCGCGGCGCACTATCGTGCGTCGCGCCGCAGTGCGGCATCGTTGGGCGAAAAGCGAGTACCGTCGGCGGCGAATGGCGTACGTAGAATCGGTGCAGCTCCGGGCTCCCCTTAACCTCTCCTGCTTGCGGGAGAGGTCGGCGCGCAGCGCCGGGTGAGGGCTCCATCCTCTGGTGGATTGTCCCGTTGGGGAGACACCCTCTCCCCAACCCTCCCCCGCGAGAAGGGGGAGGGAGCGCAGCGTCGGTGCCGTGCGCTCTTTTCCCGTCACAACCCTCAGCGCTTGCGCTCGGGACCGCAGACCACGCCGTTCTCGACCAACGTCTCGATCTCGGCCCCGGAATATCCGAACTCGCCGAGCACCTCTGCGGCGTGCTGGCTGAATTTCGGCGGCACGCGGCGCAGGCTCGGCTTGCTGCGATCGAGCCGGATCGGCGAGGCGACGCCCTTGTACCAGTCCTTCTCGATGACGTCGCCGCGGTAGATCGTATGCGGATTGTTCAATGCCTGGTCGATCTTCTGCACGGGGCCCGCGGGCAGTCCGGCCGCGAGCAGGCGGTCGCACAGCGGCTCGGCCTCGTGCTGGCTGAACACCGCGGCAAGCTCGGCGCGCAGCGCCTCGCGATTGGCGATGCGGTCCTTGTTGCGCGCAAAGCGCGGGTCCGTGCCGAGCTCGGGCTTGCCGATCTCCTTGGCCAGCTTGCGGAACGTGCCGTCATTGCCGACGCCGATGAAGATGTCGTCGGTTTTGGTCGGGAAGATCGCATAGGGCACGAGATTGGGATGTTCGTTGCCGGTCAGGCCGGGGGGCTTGCCGTGCATGAAGTAGTTCGCGGTGTGCGGATGCATGATGGCGAGGCCGGTCTCGTAGAGCGTGGTCTCGAGGAATTGCCCAAGCCCTGAGCGCTGCCGCTCCGACAGCGCCATCAAAATGCCGATCGCGGCATAGAGTCCGGTGGTGATGTCGACCAGCGGCACGCCGATCCGCATCGGTCCGCTTTCCCTGGAGCCAGTCGCCGCGATCATGCCGGTCATGGCCTGGATGATGGCATCGTAGCCGGGATTGCCGCCGCGCGGGCCGTCGGCGCCGAAACCGCAGATCCGGCAATGCACGAGGCGCGGAAATCTTTCGCGCAGCACCTCGTTGCCGATGCCCCATTTCTCCAGCGTGCCGGGCTTGAAATTCTCGATCAGGACGTCGGCCGTCTCCAGCATCTTGAGCAGCACGGCGCGGCCGCCTTCGGAGGCGAGGTCGAGGCCGATCGAGCGCTTGTTGCGGTTGATGCCGACGAAGTAGGCCGCGTCCTCCTCATGGAAGGGAGGTCCCCACTCGCGCACCTCATCGCCCGCGGGCGGCTCGACCTTGATTACGTCGGCGCCGTGGTCGGCGAGAATCTGCGTGCAATAGGGGCCGCCGAGCACGCGCGTGAGATCGATGACGCGCAGTCCACTCATCGCACCGATTGCTACTTCGGAAGTCATGACGGCAACCTTCGTTTCGGCTCGTTGATCTCTGTTCGATCACAGGCCTAGCGAGGTTCGCAAGAGCCAGCAATGGCTCCCGGCGTAGAGCCGCATGCGCCGCCGCGGCCATCCCGCGACGTGGCGTAGCAAGGCGGCGAGTGGCTGGCTCGAGGGGGATCTCGGGCCAGCCAGGGTCGCCTTTGGCCTCACGCAACCTTCAGGCGGACGTCGACGTTGCCACGGGTCGCGTTGGAATACGGGCAAACCTGATGGGCCTTCTCGACCAGTGCCTCGGCCTCCGCGCGGGGAACGCCGGGCAGCGAAACCACGAGCTCGACGTCGAGGCCAAACCCGCCCGCCGAGCGCGGACCGATGCCGACCGTCGAGGTCACCGAGGTGTCGGCGGGAACCTTCGGCCCACCCTGGGAGGCCACGAACTTCATCGCGCCGATGAAGCAGGCGGCGTAGCCGGCCGCAAACAGCTGCTCGGGATTGTTGCCCGCGCCGCCTCCGCCGCCGAGCTCCTTCGGGGTGGTGAGCTTCACGTCCAGCGCGCCGTCGAGGGTCGCAGCATGGCCGTCGCGGCCTCCGGTGGCCTTGGCGCTGGTCTTGTAGAGGACATTCACGGACATCGTCGTCTCCCTGGTTTCCGGTTGGGGTGCGCCCATATTGCAGACAATTAGATTGCGCGCAATCTAAAATGGGGCAGCCTCACATTTAATTGTTCGCAATTGAATTGGCCGTCGCGGCGTCTCACAATGCGAAGCGAATCTCGAAAGGTTCTCCATGGCTCGGAAACAACTGGCCGCCGACCAGCCGCTGCGGCTCGACAACCAGATCTGCTTTGCGGTCTATTCGGCCGCGCATGCCTTCAACCGCGTCTACAAGCCGCTGCTGGACCGGCTCGGCCTGACCTATCCGCAATATCTGGTGATGCTGGTGCTGTGGGAACGCGACGGCGTGCCGCTGAAGGATATCGGCGAGCGGTTGTTTCTGGATTCCGGCACGCTCACGCCGCTCCTCAAGCGCCTCGAGGCCGCGCAACTCGTCAAGCGCACGCGCTCGACCGAGGACGAGCGCAAGGTGCTGATCGCGCTGACGCCGCAGGGACAGGCATTGAAAGACAAGGCGCGCAGCGTGCCGCAGTCGATCCTGGCCGCATCCGACTGCACGGTGCCCGAACTGGTCGCGATGAAAAACGAGATCGTCGCGTTGCGCGATCGGCTGAATGCGGTGATTGGGGAGTAGGGCGGGCGGCTCTAGCAGAGCCGTTTTTTCGAGAAGGCGCGGCCTGAGTGCGACTTGAGATATTTCTCGAACGCCAAGGCTTTCAGTTTGTCAGGGAAAGCGCAGTACCAGACCAGCTTCCACGGCTTGAACTTCGCGGTGTGAGCGGATCTGCCGGCGTTGTGCTCCGGGACCCGTCGCTTCAGATCTTCCGTGGCACCGATGTATTCCTGATCAGGAAACTCGATGCTGCGGATGATGTAGACGTACCACATTGATGGCTCACGTCGGGGCAGTCGTCTGAGGGGAAGCGGGGATAGAACGTGTGGCAGTCCGTCTTCGCCCTTCGGGCACCGCGCGGCTGCGCCACGCGTAGCCCGAAGGGCGGAGCGTGGTGGAGCCAGGCGGGATCGAACCGCCGACCTCTTGCATGCCATGCAAGCGCTCTCCCAGCTGAGCTATGGCCCCTTAACCATCCGGCACGCCTTGGGCAGCGCGTCGGGAAAGACCCAGAACCACAGTTCTGGAATTATCTCAAGTCTCTTCATCACCTCCGACATCACCAATGATGTCGGTTACGTCCTCATCACCCTCTTCGTCGTCGGCGATGAAGGTCGAATCATCGTCATCGTCGTCCTCGAGGGTCTCATCGACCTCGATGTCGTCCTCTGATTCGGGCACGGCGGCCTTGACCTTGCCGGTGTTCTCCTCGGCATCGGCCTCCTCGAGGGAGACCATCTCTTCGGTCTCGGCCGGTTCCGGCGCGGTGTCCTGGGCCACGCTGCGCGCTTCGGCGCCGCGGGTCGGGCGCGCCGGCGCCACCGGCGCAATCGGCACCACCTCGCCAGTATATGGCGAGATCACCGGATTCTTGTTGAGGTCATAGAACTTCTTGCCCGTGGTCGGGCAAATGCGTTTGGTTCCGAGTTCGGACTTGGCCACGGCAGGAATCCTGGGAATGTCTGAAAAGCGGTGCTTCACTTGGCTAGTTGGCGGCCCGCTGTCAATAGCGCATTGCGGAGGAAAGACATGCCCGTGACGGCGGACTGACCATGTGATACCTGCGCCCGCGAGCCCCCGGGGACCATTCGAGGTCCATCTGCGGGCATTCAAGGACACAATCTTGGCTCATTCCGACCAACCGAGACCACTTCAGTCCCGCGCCAGCGGCGCTCTGACCGGGAACGTACGGGTCCCCGGGGACAAGTCGATTTCGCACCGCTCGCTCATTCTGGGCGCGCTGTCGGTCGGCGAAACTCGGATCAATGGCCTCCTGGAGGGCGAGGACGTCCTCAACACCGCCAAGTCCATGCAGGCGCTCGGCGCCACGGTCGAGCGCACCGGGGATTTTGCCTGGCGCGTGCGCGGGGTCGGCGTGGCCGGCTTTGCGCAGCCCAACGCGCCCCTGGATTTCGGGAACTCGGGGACCGGCTGCCGGCTGGTGATGGGGGCCGTCGCAGGCTGCCCGATCTCGGCGGTATTCGACGGCGACGCCTCGCTGCGCAGCCGTCCCATGGGCCGGGTGCTCGATCCGCTGGAGAAAATGGGAGCCAAGGTCGTCGCCGTTGGCGAGGGCGGTCGTCTTCCGCTGACGCTCCAGGGCGCGCGCGATCCCCTGCCGATCACCTACAAGACGCCCGTGGCCTCGGCCCAGATCAAGTCGGCCGTGCTGCTGGCGGGCCTGGCCGCGCCGGGGACGACGACCGTCATCGAGAGCGAGGCGAGCCGCGACCACACCGAGCTGATGCTCAAGCATTTTGGCGCCGATATCACGTCGGTAGCGGAAGGCCGGCATGGTCGCCACATCACACTCGTCGGCCAGCCTGAGCTGCACGGCGCCGCTGTCGTGGTGCCCGCCGATCCTTCCTCGGCAGCCTTTCCGGTCGTTGCCGCGCTGATTGCCGAAGGCTCCGATGTCGTGCTGTCCGACATCATGACCAATCCGCTGCGCACCGGGCTCTTCACGACGCTCCGCGAAATGGGCGGCTCGATCGAGGAGAGCGAGGTTCGCGGCGATGCCGGCGAGCCGATGGCGAGCTTGCGCGTGCGCGCCTCGAAACTGCGCGGCGTCGAGGTGCCGCCGGAGCGCGCGCCGTCGATGATCGACGAGTATCTGGTGCTCGCGGTGGCGGCGTCCTTCGCCGAAGGCACGACCATCATGCGCGGCCTGCACGAGCTGCGAGTCAAGGAATCCGATCGGCTGGCGGCGACCGCCGACATGTTGCGCGTCAACGGCGTGAAGGTCGAGATCTCCGGCGATGATCTGATCGTCGAGGGCAGGGGCCACGTGCCCGGCGGCGGTCTCGTCGCCACCCATATGGATCACCGGATCGCAATGTCGGCGCTGGTGATGGGCTGCGCGTCCGACAGGGGCATAAAGGTCGACGACACCGCCTTCATCGCCACCAGCTTTCCCGACTTCATTCCGATGATGCGTTCGCTGGGGGCCGATTTTTCATGATCATCGCCATCGACGGCCCCGCGGCCTCCGGCAAGGGCACGCTCGGCAAGCGCCTCGCACATCATTACGGCTATCGTCACCTCGATACCGGCGTGATCTACCGCGCTGTCGCCCATGCGCTGATCCAGGCGGGCGCCGACCTGCGTGACGAGGCGGCCGCCGTTGCGGTGGCTTTGGAACTTGATCCGGAAAAATTCGGCAATCCCGTCCTCAAGACCCAGCAGATCGGCGAGGCCGCCTCCATGGTCTCCGCAATTCCCAGGGTTCGCGAGGTCCTGGTCAATTTTCAGCGGCAATTCGCCCTCGACCCGCCCGGCGCTGTCCTCGACGGCCGCGATATTGGAACCGTGATCTGCCCCGATGCGGACGTGAAGATCTTCGTCGTCGCCGACCCCAAGGTCCGTGCCCATCGCCGCACCATGGAGGCCAGGGCACGGGGCGAGGAGGCGGACGAAGCGGCCGTGCTGGCCGACATCATTGCGCGCGACGAACGCGACCAGAATCGGCCGATTGCGCCCCTGAAACCTGCCCCCGATGCTTACTTGCTAGATAACTCCCAACTGGATATAGAAGGCGGCGTCCGGGCCGCCATCGACATCATCGAGGCCGTTCGAGCGGGCCGTCCGCGGGTTTAAGCCGCGGTCGTCATTGGAGGAAGAGCCCGCTCCCGTTCTTGAAGGTCGATATTCCGATCCCCGTTTTGGGACCGGCGACGATTTGAGGCTCCGGCAACAATTCAACGTATCGAACGCGCGGGCTCTCGCCGGCCCGCTCTTGCTGCTTTCAGGGGAAGACCCGGGGCAGCGAGCGGTCGCTCGAAGGTTTTGCGGACCTTCCGACACTGCGCGCGCGATACGCCCATCAACCCAACGGCCGGCAAAACGTCCGCAACTGGAGAACAAATGGCTTCGACTTCCGCTAATACCTACAGCCCCTCGCGTGACGATTTCGCCGCGATGCTCGATGAGTCCTTTGCAGGTGGTAATCTGCAGGAGAGCTCCGTCGTCAAGGGCAAGGTTGTTGCAATCGAAAAGGACATGGCCGTCATCGACGTCGGCCTGAAGACCGAGGGCCGCGTCGCGCTGCGCGAATTTTCCGGCCCCGGCCGTGAGAGCGACCTCAAGGTCGGCGATGAGGTGGAAGTATTCCTCGATCGCATCGAAAACGCCCTCGGCGAGGCCGTGCTGTCGCGCGACAAGGCGCGCCGCGAAGAGAGCTGGGGCAAGCTCGAGAAGGCGTTCCAGAACAACGAAAAGGTCAACGGCGTCATCTTCAACCAGGTCAAGGGCGGCTTCACCGTCGACCTCGACGGCGCCGTGGCGTTCCTGCCGCGCTCGCAGGTCGACATCCGCCCGATCCGCGACGTTGCGCCGCTGATGAACAACTCGCAGCCGTTCCAGATCCTCAAGATGGATCGCCGCCGCGGCAACATCGTCGTCTCCCGCCGCACGGTGCTGGAAGAGACCCGCGCCGAGCAGCGTCAGGAGCTGGTGCAGAACCTCGAAGAGGGTCAGGTCATCGACGGCGTGGTCAAGAACATCACCGACTACGGTGCGTTCGTTGATCTCGGCGGTATCGACGGCCTCCTGCACGTCACCGATATCGCGTGGCGCCGCGTCAACCACCCGACCGAGGTGCTCTCGATCGGCCAGACCGTGAAGGTCAAGATCATCAAGATCAACCACGAGACGCACCGCATCTCGCTGGGCATGAAGCAGCTGCTGGACGATCCGTGGCAGGGCATCGAAGCCAAGTACCCGCTGGGTGCGCGCTTCACCGGCCGTGTCACCAACATCACCGACTACGGCGCGTTCGTCGAGCTCGAGCCGGGCATCGAGGGCCTGATCCACGTCTCCGAGATGTCGTGGACCAAGAAGAACATGCACCCCGGCAAGATCGTCTCGACCTCGCAGGAAGTCGAAGTGCAGGTGCTGGAAGTCGATTCCGTCAAGCGCCGTATCTCGCTCGGCCTCAAGCAGACCATGCGCAACCCGTGGGAGGTCTTCGTCGAGAAACATCCGACCGGTTCGGTGGTCGAGGGCGAAGTCAAGAACAAGACCGAGTTCGGTCTGTTCCTGGGTCTCGAGGGCGACGTCGACGGCATGGTTCACCTCTCCGACCTCGACTGGAAGCTTCCGGGCGAGCAGGTGATCGACAACTACAAGAAGGGCGACGTGGTGAAGGCCGTGGTGCTCGATGTGGACGTCGAGAAGGAGCGTATCTCGCTCGGCATCAAGCAGCTCGAAGGCGACCCATTCGCCGAGCCGGGCGATGTCAAGAAGGGCGCGGTCGTGACCTGCGAGGTGCTCGAAGTGAAGGAAGCCGGGATCGAGGTGAAGATCACCGGTACCGACTTCACCACCTTCATCAAGCGCTCCGAGCTCGCCCGTGACCGCAACGACCAGCGCGCCGAACGCTTCGCCGTCGGCGAGAAGGTCGATGCCCGCGTCATCCAGTTCGACAAGAAGGCCCGCAAGGTCCAGGTGTCGATCAAGGCGCTCGAAGTTGCCGAGGAGAAGGAAGCCATCGCGCAGTACGGCTCCTCTGATTCGGGGGCGACGCTCGGTGACATCCTCGGCACCGCGCTCAAGAACCGCGGCGAGAACAAGTAAGCGTTACGCTTGTTTCGCAAACATCAAAGCCCCGGCATTTTGCTGGGGCTTTTTTGCGCCCGTAGCCCGGATGGAGCGCAGCGAAATCCGGGTATCTTTGCGCGGCGAGCCGATCCCGGATTATGCTGCGCTCCATGCGGGCTACGCGGTTACCAGCCTTGCTTTCTTCAAATTGCGTCGCAATTGATGTATCCAGATAAGCCGATGGTCACGCTGCGACTGCAAAAGGCGTGAGCCCACATATTTGGAGATTTTTCGATGTCGCTCGATTCGGACATCATCGTCGATCGCCGCCGGATCCGCCGCAAGCTGACATTCTGGCGCGTCGCTGCCGCGCTGGTCGCGATCGCGGCGATTGCGGGCTTTGCGCTCGTCGCGACGCCGGGCGTGCGCGGTACATTCGCGTCCGCCGGCTCGATCGCGCGCGTCCAGATCGATGGTCTGATCCGCAGCGATTCCGAGCGCACCCAGGCGCTGGAGCGGCTGGAGAATTCCCGCGCGGCCGCTGTCATCGTTCACATCAATTCGCCGGGCGGCACCACCGCCGGCTCCGAGCAGCTCTATGATTCGCTGACGCGGCTGAAGGCGAAGAAGCCGCTCGTCGTGGTGGTCGAGGGGCTTGCCGCTTCCGGTGGCTACATCACCGCGATCGCAGCTGACCACATCATCGCCCAGCAAAGCTCGCTGGTCGGCTCGATCGGCGTGCTGTTCCAATATCCGAACGTCGCCGATCTCCTGAAGATCATCGGCGTGAAGGTCGAGGAGGTGAAATCCTCGCCGTTGAAGGCTGCGCCGAACGGCTTCGAACCCACCAGCCCCGAAGCGCGGGCCGCGCTCGATGCACTGGTGAAGGACTCCTACGCCTGGTTCAAGGGACTGGTGAAGGAGCGCCGCGGCATGGATGACGCGCAGCTCGAGAAAGTCGCCGATGGCCGCGTTTTCACCGGTCGGCAGGCGATCGAGCTGAAGCTGATCGACCAGCTCGGCGACGAGAAAACTGCGGTGACATGGCTCGTCGAGCAGAAGGGCGTCAAGAAGGACCTGCCGGTTCGCGACTACAAGCTCGAGCCCCGCTTCGGCGATCTGCCATTCCTCAAGTCGGCGGCCACCGTCACGCTCGAAGCCATCGGTTTGAGCTCGCTGGCGCATCAGATCGAGCGCAGCGGCGTCACGCAGGCGGTCGATCGGATCGGTTTGGACGGAATGCTCGCGCTGTGGCAGCCCGCCGCGTCAAATTGACCGGGAACCGGGCGAGGCCGAGAGGGTTTTCCCGTTCGGCTTGTGCTGTGACAGACCCCCTTTCAGACCTTTGTCACGCACTTTAGCGCTGTCCAAGCTTGATTTAGCGTCTTGACAGATCAAGGCATTTTCACGGAAATGGTCATCCGCACGCTTCCGGGTCCTATCTCTCGATGATCAAATCCGAACTTGTTCAGCGTATCGCCGAGCACAACCCGCACCTTTACCAGCGGGATGTCGAGAACATTGTGAATGCGATCCTCGAGGAGATCGTCGCAGCGCTCGCGCGCGGCGATCGGGTCGAGCTGCGCGGCTTCGGTGCTTTTTCGGTGAAGCATCGCCCCGCGCGCGCAGGGCGCAATCCGCGCACCGGCGCCCATGTGCCCGTCGACCAGAAGAGCGTCCCGTTCTTCAAAACGGGCAAGGAAATGCGCGAGCGGCTGAACCGCGACCATCCGGACCCTGGCGCGCCAGACTAGGGCCGACGCCCAGGTTTACCGGCGTGGCCGCTTGATGCGGCCACAAGCATGATTCAAGGCGAGCGATCGAGATGCGAAAATTCCTGACCGCGTTGATCGTGATTCCGTTCTTCCTGCTGCTCGTGGTCTTCGCCGTCGCCAACCACCATTTCGTCACGGTTTCCTTCGACCCCTTCAATTCGGCCGATCCGTCGCTGTCGGTCGCCCTGCCGTTGTTCCTGCTCCTGATCCTGGTGGCGTTTCTGGGAGTGCTGGCCGGTGGCTGTGCCGTCTGGTTCGGCCAGCGGCATTGGCGGCGGGCGGCGCGCCGGCACGAGGCCGATGCGCGCTCGGCGAGGTCCGAATTGGCGGACTTGAGGGCCTCCGCGGCCGCCTCGCGGCCCGATCCGCAGCGGCTGCCGGTCCTCCCCACCGGGGCCGGCCTTTACGGTCCCGTCGGGCGAGACAAGCAGCGCGCGACGTTGTAGAAGCGGCCGCATCGAAAACCCCGTTTTTCCGGCCGCGGCTTCGCGGCCTCCTTGCGCTTCGAGACCATGACCCTGCTCGTCAAAATCTGCGGCCTGTCCACGCGCGAGACGCTTGACGTCGCGCTCGACGCCGGCGCCGACATGGTGGGGTTCGTGTTCTTTCCACCCTCGCCCAGGCATCTGTCGCTGGAAACCGGGCGGGATCTCGGCCGGCAGGTCAAGAAGCGTGCGCTGAAGGTCGCGCTCACGGTGGATGCCGACGACGCGACGCTCGACAACATCATGGACGCGCTGTCGCCGGACATTCTTCAGCTCCACGGCAAGGAGAGCACCGCGCGGCTGCGCGACATCAAGCAGAGGTTCGGCCGCCCGGTGATGAAGGCGCTGCCGATCGAGACGGCGGCCGATCTCGCGGTGCTGCCCGGCTACGCCGCGGTCGCCGACCGCATCCTGTTCGATGCCCGTCCGCCGAAGGACGCAACCCGGCCTGGCGGGCTGGGCGCGCCCTTCGACTGGCACCTTTTGGAAAACCTCGATCTGAAGCTGCCCTATATGGTCTCCGGCGGGTTGCACGCCCAGAACGTCGCAGAGGCCCTGCGACTCACCGGCGCCGGCGGCGTCGATGTCTCCTCCGGGGTCGAGAGCGCCCCCGGCGTGAAGGACCCGGAGATGATCAAAGCCTTTATTCGCGCGGCGCGCGCCACCCAAGAGTTGAGCGTACGATGAACATCGCCAAACCAAACTCCTACCGCAGCGGCCCGGACGAGCGCGGCCATTTCGGCATCTTCGGCGGGCGCTTCGTCGCCGAAACCCTGATGCCGCTGATCCTCGATCTGGAGAAGGCCTACAACGCGGCCAGGGCCGATCCGGCCTTCCAGGCCGAGATGAACGGCTATCTCAAGAACTATGTCGGCCGGCCCTCGCCGCTCTATTTCGCCGAGCGCCTCACCGAGCATCTCGGCGGCGCAAAAATCTACTTCAAGCGCGAGGAGCTGAACCACACCGGCTCGCACAAGGTGAACAACGTGCTTGGCCAGATCATGCTGGCGCGGCGCATGGGCAAGAAGCGCATCATCGCCGAGACCGGCGCCGGCCAGCACGGCGTCGCCACCGCGACGCTTTGCGCGCGCTTCGGCCTGGAATGCGTGGTCTATATGGGCGCCGTCGACGTCGAGCGGCAGCAGCCCAACGTCATACGCATGGAGATGCTGGGCGCCAAGGTGTTTCCGGTGCAATCGGGCACGCGCACGCTGAAGGACGCCATGAACGAGGCGCTGCGCGACTGGGTCACCAACGTGCACAACACCTTTTACTGCATCGGCACGGTGGCTGGTCCCCATCCCTATCCGACGCTGGTGCGTGACTTCCAGTCGGTGATCGGCAATGAGACCAAGGTGCAGATGCAGGAAGTCGAAGGCCGGCTGCCCGATTCGCTCGTCGCCTGCATCGGCGGCGGCTCCAATGCCATGGGCCTGTTCCATCCCTTCCTCGACGATCCCTCGGTCGAGATCTTTGGCGTCGAGGCTGCGGGCCACGGGCTCACGCAATTGCATGCGGCCTCGATCGCGGGCGGCCGTCCCGGCGTGCTGCACGGCAACCGCACCTATCTCCTGATGAACGAGGACGGCCAGATCCAGGACGCGCACTCGATCTCGGCCGGTCTCGACTATCCCGGCATCGGCCCCGAGCATTCCTGGCTGCACGAGATCGGCCGCGTCAACTATCTCTCCGCGACCGACGACGAGGCGCTCGCAGCATTCCAGCTATTGTCGCGGCTCGAAGGCATCATCCCGGCGCTGGAGCCCGCGCATGCCATCGCCAAGGTGATGGAGCTCGCGCCGAAGCGGCCCAGGGATCACTTGATGGTCGTCAATCTCTCCGGCCGCGGCGACAAGGACGTCCCGCAAGTCGGCGATATCCTGAGGGGCAAGACCAAGTGACCACGCGTATCGATACCCGCTTTGCCGAGCTGAAGAAGCAGGGCCGCTCGGCCTTCGTCACCTTCGTGATGGCTGGCGATCCCGATCCGGCGACGTCGCTCGAGATCATCAAGGCATTGCCGAAGGCCGGCGCCGACGTGATCGAGCTCGGCATGCCCTTCACCGATCCGATGGCCGACGGCCCGTCGATCCAGGCAGCGGGCCTGCGCGCGCTCAAGGTTGGCATGACGCTCAAGAAGACGCTCGAGCTCGTGCGCGGCTTCCGCAAGGACGACAATGCCACGCCGATCGTGCTGATGGGCTACTACAATCCGATCTACATCTACGGCGTCGACAAGTTTCTCGCCGATGCCAAGACCGCCGGCGTCGATGGCCTCATCATCGTCGATCTGCCACCGGAGGAAGACGACGAGCTCTGCCTGCCCGCGATGAAGGCCGGCCTCAACTTCATCCGCCTGGCGACACCGACGACCGACGACAAGCGCCTGCCGGCCGTGCTCGCCAACACCTCGGGCTTCGTCTACTACGTCGCCATCACTGGCATCACCGGTGCGGCTGCTGCCGATGCCACGGCCGTGAGCGAGGCGGTTGCGCGCATCAAGCGGCATACAAAATTGCCGGTCTGCGTCGGCTTCGGCATCCGGACGCCGGATGCTGCCCGCGCCATCGCATCGCACGCCAATGGCGCGGTGGTCGGCACCGCGCTGGTCGATGCCCTCAAGAACAGCCTCGATGCGGAGGGGCGCGCCACCGGCAAGACCGTTGACGCCGTCGCCGAATTGACCGCATCCCTCGCCCAGGGCGTGCGGGGCGCGCCGCAGGCGGCGGAATAGGCCATAATTCCGCTTCTAAAGCGCGATGAGGTTGAGTTGAATCGTCATCGCGCTTTAGCTCTTTGTTTGAGCATGATCTTGTCGGAAAACCACTTCACACTTTTCCGGATCATGCTCTAACGCGGGCCACATAGCGGCTTGCCGGGGAAAGTCCCGGCCGCCATATATCTCTTCAAGCCATCCCAGGGCGGGATGGCTAATCGGAGCAAACCATGAACTGGCTCACCAATGTGGTCCGGCCGAAAATCCGCAACATGCTGCGGCGGGAGACGCCGGAGAATTTGTGGATCAAATGCCCGGATTCCGGGCAGCTCGTGTTCTACAAGGACGTCGAGGCCAACCAGTTCGTCATCCCCGGCTCGAACTATCACATGCGCATGGGCGCGGTGGCGCGGCTCAAGTCGATCTTCGACAACGAGACCTGGTTCGACGTCGCTCTGCCGGAGGTCGCCCCCGATCCGCTGAAATTCCGCGACGAAAAGAAATATGCCGATCGCATCAAGGATGCGCGCGCCCGCACCAATCTGAACGATGCGATCAAGGTCGGCTACGGCAAGCTCGAAGGCGCCGCCGTCGTCATCGCCGTGCAGGACTTTGACTTCATGGGCGGCTCGCTCGGCATGGCCGCGGGCGAAGCCATCGTGCGCGGGCTCGAGCTCGCGGTCGAGAAGAAGTCGCCGTTCATCGTGTTCGCAGCCTCGGGCGGCGCCCGCATGCAGGAAGGCATCTTGTCGCTGATGCAGATGCCGCGCACGACTGTCGCCGTGCAGATGCTGCGCGAAGCCAGGCAGCCCTACATCGTGGTGCTGACCAACCCGACCACCGGCGGCGTCACCGCGTCCTATGCGATGCTCGGCGACGTGCAGATCGCCGAGCCGGGTGCGCTGATCGGCTTTGCCGGCGCCCGTGTCATCGAGCAGACCATCCGCGAGAAGCTCCCCGAAGGTTTCCAGCGCGCCGAGTACCTGAAGGAGCACGGCATGGTCGACATGGTCGTGCACCGTCACGACCTGCGCCCCACCCTGGCGCGACTCTGCCGCCTCCTGACCAGGTCGCCGGCACTCGAGGTCGTGTCGAAATCAGCGCAGCCGGTGACGAGCGCGGCGCAGATCGTATCGGCCCCCGAAGTGGCGCCGGCCGCACCGCACGCGTGAACGCCTCCGCTGACAGCGCAAAGCCGTCGCTCGGTGCTGTAGTCGAGCGGCTCTCGGCACTGCATCAAAAGCGTATCGATCTCGGGCTCGAGCGGATGCATCGCCTGCTCGAGCGGCTCGGCCATCCCGAGCGCAAGCTGCCGCCGGTAATCCACATTGCCGGCACCAACGGCAAGGGCTCGACGCTTGCCTATCTCCGCGCAACGCTCGAAGCAGCAAACCTGCGCGTTCACGCCTATACCTCGCCGTATCTGGTCCGGATCAACGAATGCTTCCGGCTCGGCCGCCTCAATGGCGGCGTGCTGGTCGGTGACGACGAGCTGCGTGCCGCGCTTGAGGAGGTCGAGCGCGTCAATGCCGGCGAGGCCGCGACCGTGTTCGAGCTCAAGACCGCCGCCGCCTTTCACTTGTTCGCGCAAAATCCGGCCGATGTGGTGCTGCTCGAAGTCGGCCTCGGCGGACGACTCGATTCGACCAACGTGATCGATACGCCCGCGGCCTCCGTGATCACGCCGATCAGCATGGACCACATGGATTTCCTCGGGGATAGCTTGAGCGCGATTGCCGGCGAGAAAGCAGGGATCATCAAGCGAGGCGTGCCCGTGATATCGGCCGAGCAGACGGGCGAGGCGACGGCGGTGATCGAAGCGCAGGCCAAGCGCATGCGTGCGCCGCTGTTTGCTGCAAACGAGGGCTGGCACGTCAATGTCGAGCACGGACGTCTCGTCTATTCCGACGATCGCGGTCTGATGGATCTTGCGGCGCCGCGCCTGTTCGGCCGTCACCAGTTCGACAATGCCGGCCTTGCGATCGCGACGCTGCGCGCGTTGAGCGCCTTCAAGATACCTCATGCGGCGTTCGAAGCCGGAATCCTCGGTGCCGAATGGCCGGCGCGGATGCAGCGGATCACCTCCGGAGCGCTGCTCGGCTGGGGACCACGGGGCTCCGAGATCTGGCTCGATGGCGGACACAACGCGGAGGGCGGCCGCGTCGCGGCCGCCGCGCTCGGCGATCTCGAGGAGCGGGTGTCGCGTCCCCTGGTCGTGATTGCCGGGATGATGGCCAACAAGGACGCGCAGGGGTTTCTGGCCAATTTCGCCGGCCTTACCCGCCACATCATCGCGGTGCCGATCCCGGAAACCGAGAACGCCATGCCGGTCGACCGGCTTGCGGATGCCGCGCGCAGCTTTGGCATGCGCGTCGAGATCGCGCCCGGCGTCGAGGCCGCGCTGCGCGCGCTGTCACGGCTCGCCCATGACGTGCCGCCGCGCATCCTGATCACCGGCTCGCTTTACCTCGCCGGTCACGTGCTCGACATCAACGGCACGCCTCCTGCATGAAACTCTCGTGTCCCGGACGCGGCGCGGCATGTCATGACGCGACGCAGAGCCGGGACCCAGTGCTTGTTTTGTGGGCCCCGGCTCTGCAGCGCATCACTACGTGCTGCGCTGCGTCCGGGGCACGAGATTGGGAACGACGATGCGTTTTGCCGCGATTGCCGACGTCCATGGAAACTATCTCGCGCTGGAGGCGGTGCTGGCCGATATCCGTGCACACGGCATCAAGGACATCGTCAATCTCGGCGACATGCTGAGCGGGCCGCTCGATGCACGACGGACGATCGATATCCTGATGTCTCTGGACGCCGTGCACGTACTCGGCAACCACGATCGCTATCTGCTCGACCGTCCTCCGGAGAAGATGGGCTCATGGGATCGTCCCGCCCATGGGCAGCTAGACGGTTCTCATCTTGACTGGCTACGCGCGCAGCCGATGACGCGCGTGTTTCGTGACCAGGTGTTCCTCTGCCACGCGACGCCGGAGGACGACGAGGTCTATTGGCTCGATACCGTTCATTCCGATGGGACCGTTGCGATGTCGCCGCTGGATCGCATCGAGCAGCTCGCGCACGGCATCGCGCAATCCCTGATCCTCTGCGCGCACACGCATCTTGCGCGCGCCGTGCGGCTACGTGACGGTCGGACGATCGTCAATCCCGGCAGCGTCGGCAGCCCCGGCTATCGCGATGAGCATCCGTATCCGCACCTCGTCGAGGCCGGCACGCCGCACGCGCGCTATGCGATCCTCGAGCTGGTGAACGGTGCGTGGCAGATGACGTTCCGCCACATCGCTTACGATCACGAGGCGATGGCCGCGCTTGCGCGGCGCAACGGTCAGGGTGAGCTCGCGAACGCGCTCGCGACGGGGTGGATCAGATAGACATCTTCGCCGTACCGGGCGGGGCCTGCTTCAGCATCTTCATGGGATCCGCCACCTTCTGCTTCAGCTGCACGAAGGTGCATTGCCGCGGTGCCTTGTCGGGTCGCCAGCGCTGGATCGAGGTGCCGTGGCGAAAGCGTTCGCCGCTGAAATGGTCGTAGCAAACCTCCACAACCAGCTTCGGCTTGAGTGGGCACCATTTCGCCGAGCGTTCGGTGGACCACCGGCTTGGACCGCCCGGCGCGTTGCCGGTGAAGCCGGGCTCGCCGATCAGCGCTTCCAGCTTCTCGGTCAGCGCCGGCTTCTCCCCCTGCTTCATCGCCGAGGTGAAGCCGACATGGTGCAGGAGGCCCTTGTCGTCATAGAGCCCGAGCAGCAGCGAGCCGACCACCTTGCGGCCGGCGATCCTGTTGGTCGCATAGCGGAAGCCGCCGACCACGCAATCCGCGCTGCGAAATCGCTTGATCTTCTGCATGCCGTCGCGCGTTCCGGCCTGATAGGGCAGGTCGACGCGCTTGGCGATGACGCCGTCCGAGCCGCCGCCGGATCGTGCCAGCCATTTTTGCGCGGTGGCAGGGCTCAACGTAACCGGTGAGAGACGGAAGTTCGCACCGTTCCGGAAACTGATTTTCGCGAAAGCTTCCAGCGCCGGCCTTCGTTCGCTCAGTGGCTTCCCTGCAAGCTGCTTGTCTTTGACGCTTTTCAGCAGATCGAACGCGAGAAAGAGCGCCGGCGTGTCCTGAGAGAGCTTCTTGACCCGGCTCGCGGCGGGATGAATTCGTTGCAGCAGCGCGTCAAAGGAAAAGCCCTTGCCCTGCAGCACGACGATCTCGCCGTCGAGCACGAAGCTGCGCGCCTTGAGCTTCAGTGCGGCGGCAACGAGCTCGGGAAAATAGCGCGCGAGATCCTCACCGGACTTGGAGCGAAGATCGACACTCTTGCCATCGCGCGAAAGCAGGCAGCGAAAGCCATCCCATTTCGGCTCGTACTGCCATTCCCGTCCGCGCGGGATAGCATCGACCGAGCGTGCCTCCATGGCAACGAGTGAGGTGGATCTGTGCGCGCGTTTTCCGGGAGGGGCAGGCAAGAGCGGGCCTCGTCAACTCAGGACATGCCTCCCAACGCAAAACGGCCGGCATTTCGCCGGCCGTTGTCGAAAATAATCGTCGCGAAAACGGATCAGACCGCAGCGGTGATCCACTGCTGCAGCTTTGCCTTCGGTGCTGCGCCGACCTGGCGCGAGGCCATCTCGCCGCCCTTGAAGATCATCAGGGTCGGGATCGACATCACGCCGTACTTCGACGCGGTCTTCGGGCTCTCGTCGACGTTGAGCTTGACGATCTTGACCTTGTCGCCCATCGCGCCGGCGATCTCGTCGAGCGCGGGGGCGATCATGCGGCAGGGGCCGCACCATTCGGCCCAGAAATCGACGACCACCGGGCCGTTCGCCTTGAGCACTTCGGCTTCGAAATCGGAATCAGAAACCTTACCAACGGCCATGGGGATACCTCGCACAATGAGAGAAGGGCGCGACGGGAATCGCGCCCGAGATCATGGCGTCAACCTATGAACGGCGCCTTGCCGGGTCAAGGATGCTCACGCCGACATGAAGGGATGCCAGCGCCGCGTCCAGCGCGGGAGCGGAAATCTCCATATATTCAAGGGTCTCGGTCCAGAGCAGGACCGCTCTGACCGGCGTTTGGGGATAAAGGGAGGAGAGCACGGCCCGGTACAGCGCGAGTTGGCGGACATAAGCCGCCGGCGCCTCCGCGGCGCTCTTCGGCGCCACCTGATTGGTCTTGAAATCGACGATCAGGACCTCCCTGGGGGTTACCACCAGCCGGTCGATCTGGCCCGACACCAGCGCTGGCGGCCGGCCGGATCGGTCCAGCCGGCCGACGATGGCGACCTCGGCGCGGCTGCCGGCGGCAAACACGGCGGCAAAACGCGGTGCGGCGATCAAGGCGAGCACCTTGTCGGCCAGCGCCACGCGGTCGGCCTCCGGCCAGTCCGCGGCGTTGCGCGCCATGAAGCCGAGCGCGGCCTCGCGCCGGCGGTCGGTGGCGATGTCGGGCAGGGATTGCAGCAGCCGGTGCACCAGCGTACCGCGCTGCAATGCAAGGGCCCGGGACTGGACCGATTCGCCTGTCCGGACAGCGCGGCCTCCCTCGGCGGCTTGGCCCGAGGGGCGCAGCGGATCGTCATCGAGGATTTCTTTCGGCGCTGGGGTACGCAGCCAGTCCGGCAGCGCGATTGTCTCGTCAACGGAGGTCGCAGGCGTGCCCAGCGGCGCGACGTCCTCCCGACGGGCAAAGCGGGTCACCTTTCCAAGCGGCGTCTCCATCGTCTGCTTCTCAAGGCCGGAACCGGCGAGGCCCTTGTCGACGAGGTCGTACCAGCAGAGCTTGCGCACCGTGTTCATGTTACCGGGCATGCAGCCGCCGACGATCAGCCGGTCGGCCGCGCGCGTCATTGCGACATAGAGCAGGCGGCGATATTCGTCCTCGGTCTCCTCGAGCATCGCCTTGCGCGCGTCGATGACGGGTTTCGGATCGTCCGCCTTCCGCCCGGCCCAGACCACGACCTCACTGCCATTGCCGCGCGGCACATGGATCAGGCGCAGGCGCTGCGTGTCCGCGGGCGAGGACGTGGTGTCGACCATGAACACCACGGAGGCTTCCAGACCCTTGGCGCCGTGCACGGTCATGACGCGGACCTCGTCGCGCGAGATCTCCATGTCGCGCTTCACCTCGGTGTCGGCCGAGCGCAGCCAGGCCATGAAACCTTGCAGCGAGGCCGGCGCCTTGCGCTCGTAGTTGAGCGCGAGCTCCAAGAATTCGTCGAGCGCATCGTTGGCTTCAAAGCCGAGCCGGCGCAGGATGCGCGCGCGGCCTTCGTCGCCGCCAAGCAGCCAGGCATAGAATGCGAACGGCGTCTCATTGCGCGCGTGGACGTCGCAGGCTTCCAGCCGGCGCTGCACGGCTGTGAATTTCTCGCTTGTCCGCGCGTGCTCGGCCAGCGCACGGCGCAGCGATCCCTTACGGTCCCAGGCGAGTGCAAACAGGTCGTCATCGTCGAGGCCGAACAGCGGGCTCTTCAGCGCCACCGCGAGCGCAAGATCATCCTGTGGCAGGAGCAGCGCATCGGCGAGGTTCATCAAATCGATGATCGCGATGTGCTCGGTCAGCTTCAACCGGTCGGCGCCGGCGACGGGGATGCCGGCGTGCTTCAGCGCCTGGATCACCGCGTCGAACGCGTTGCCGCGCCGCCGCACCAGGATCAGCATGTCGCCATAGCGCAGCGGCCGCCGCTCACCTTCGTGACCCGTCAGCGTGCCACTCTCCACCAGACGCTTGATCTCGGCCTGGATGCGGCGGGCGAGCTTCACCTCGGGGCTGGTGACGGAAACGCCGTCGAATGGCGCGCGCCAGCCTTCGATGTCCTGCCTGTCGTCGGCTTCCGCAAGGTCCCAAAGCTCGATCAGGCTCGGGCCGGCATCGCTGAGCGCATTGTGCAGGGGATGGCCGATCTCGATCGCGTGGATGCTCTTGTAGATGTCCGGCTCGCGGAACACGCGGTCGACCGAGTGCAGGATCGTGGCGCCCGAGCGAAATGAATAGGTGAACGCGACGGGATCGAATTTCAGCCCGGCTGCGGTGAATTTGCGGTGCAGCTCGCGCCGGCGCGCGTCGAATTCGTGCGGCGCGGCGCCCTGGAACGAGAAGATCGACTGCTTCTCGTCGCCGACGGCGAAGATGGTCCGGTTGAGGCCCTCACGCGCGCCCTCGCCGGCGGTGAACTCGGAGATGATGTGCGCGACGATGTCCCATTGCCGCGGGCTCGTGTCCTGCGCCTCGTCGATCAGCACATGATCGACGCCGCGGTCGAGCTTGTAGTGCACCCAGCCCGAGCTGATGCGGTTCAGCATCGTCAGCGTCTTGTCGATGAGGTCGTCGTAGTCGAGCAGCCCGCGCTCCTGCTTTTCGCGGCGGTAGTTCGCCGCCGCGGCGGTCGCAATGTGCAGGAGAGCCTCGGTGCGGTCGCGCACGGTGACCGCGCGGCGCTTCTCGATCAATGCGCCGAGGCGCAGCGCCTCGGCCTCGAACAGGCGCGCGACGGAGGGGTTGTGATCGCCGAACTTCCTGGTCAGCACGGCCTTGCGTGGCAGCTTCTCGTCGGTAAGGAAGACGCTGAGATAGGCATCGACCTGCGCGCTGCCGGAAAACACTTTTGCCGCACGCAGCCGCTCTGCCTGGCCGTTATCGGACTTGCTGCCGTCCTCCAGCGCAAAGGCGATGTCGTCCCAGCGCGATCGCGGCAGGAAGGGGCCATCGAGAATTTCAAGCTCGAGGTCTTCCATGCGGTCAGCGGCATCGACGCCCAGCACCGCCGCCATCTCCGCGGCAGCTGCCTCGGCGCTGCCGGCCGCATCGGTCCAGGCCATGAAGTGATCGCGGCTGAGGCAGGCTTCACGCACAACCTCCTTGAACGTGACGTCCGCGGCGTGCGCCATCGCCGTGAGCAAGGCGCGGCCGGTGACGCTATCAGGATCGCGCGCGGCCTCCAGCAGCACCTTCAGATTGGCGCGCTCCATCATGTCGGTCTGGTCGCGCTCGTCGATCACGGCGAAGCGTGCCGGCACGTTGGCCTCGAACGGGAACTGCTGGAGCAGTCGGGTGCACAGCGCGTGGATGGTCTGCACCTTCAAGCCGCCCGGCGTCTCCAGTGCACAGGCGAACAGCTTTCGCGCCTCACGACGCAGCTTTGCGGTGGGATAGGGGATCCCGGCGGCGCGGATCGCATCGTCAAGCGCTGTGTCATCCAGCGTCACCCAATGGCCGAGCGTCGTGAACACGCGCTCGGCCATGTTGGCGGCTGCCGCCTTGGTGAAGGTGATGCAGAGGATCTTTTCCGGAGGCACGCCCGACAGCAACAGGCGGATGACCCGCTGCACCAGCACATGCGTCTTGCCCGAGCCGGCATTGGCCGACACGAAGGCCGATGCGTTCGGGTCGGTGGCGCGCGCCTGCGTCGCGCGCACGGCATCAGGGATGGGGCGCGGCGCCTTCACCATTCCTCGATCCCTAAGCCGCCGGCGGCGGACCATTCCTTGATACGTGCGAGATCGTCATAGCTGCCGTAGCGGTTGGTCCACATCGGCAGGTTCAACGAGGTGTAGGCCTGGTTCTCGTCCTCGAAGGCGCGGATCAGCGCTTCCAGCTTGTTTCGCGCTTCCGTGGCTGCGGTGTCCGGCGGCTGCGGTGTGTCACTCGGCTTGATCTTGAGCTCCAGGATGCGCTCCTCGCCCGGCGGATTGTTGCCGCTCAGCCGAACGTAAACGAGCTGGCTGACGGATGAGCCGGCGTCGATGTCGGGAAAACCGCCCTCGCGCAGGATCGCCGCTTCCAGCGTGAGCTGCGGCGACAATCCCATGCGCACCTGCTTGCCGGTCGGCGGCTGGCCGGTCTTGTAGTCGAGGATCGCGTAACCGCCGCCCTGGCGCTGCTCGATGCGATCGGCGCGCGCGGAGAGATAAAACGTGCGCTCATTGTCGAGCGGGATTGATATCTCGCCGCGGGTCTCGGCGGCGATCGCCTCGATCGCGTCGCGCCGCGCCTGCTCCCATTCGCCAAACCAGCGTGCGATACGCTGGAAACGCGGCCACCACAACGCCCGCGCTTCCGGGCGCTCCATCAGCGGCGCAAAATGCTTTTCGCCGATCGCACGCAGGACACGCACCGGATCCTGCGGCAAGCGGGCGGCATAGACTTCCGTGAACTCGCCCAGGGCATCGTGGATGGCAGAGCCGCGGTCGGCAGCGGAGAGCGGCATGTCGACGGGATCGAGCGCGTCGAGCCGCAAAATGTATTTTGCGTAGATCGTGTAGGGATCGCGCAGCCAATCCTCGATCGCGGTGACCGACAGCTTCAGCGGCCGCGTTGCGCGCGGCGGCCGCGGCTCGGGCTGCTTGATCGGCTTGACCTCGTCGGGCTGATCCAGCGCGCTCGCGAACAGGACATATTTTTCACCTGCGCGTTTTGCCGCCTTCCAATGCTCGTCGCCCGCGACCGCTTCCAGCCGGTGCAGGAAGCGCGAGGCCACCGCCGGCGCGCCGCCGGCCTTGGCGGAATGGGTCAGGATCACCTCGTCGGCGCCGAGCAGCTGCGCGAAGTCATGCGCGGAGAGGCCGATGCGGCGCTCCGGCAGATCGAGACCGAGCTCGTGCCGCATCGGGCGGCTGAGCCAGGGATCGATGCGCGGCGAGGGTGGCCACACGCCTTCGATAAGCCCGCCGACGATGATGCGGTCGGCCTGCATCAGGCGCGATTCCAGAGGACCATAGATCTGGAGCCGCGCGCCGGGCTTGTCCGGCCGCCGCACCGCGCGGTCGCCGAACGCGGTCTGGAACACGTCGGCATAGTCTGGCAGCGGAACCACCAGCCCGCTCGTCGTGCCGCCGCGCAGGAGATCGTCGAAGGCGGCGGCGAGCGCCAACCCTTCGCGATCCTCGAACGCAAGCGCGATGCCCTGCTCGTCGCGCGACAGCGCGATCAGGATCTCGCGATGGCGATGCGCGAGCTCGGCGAAATCGTGAGGTTTTGACGATGCCAGACTCTCGATCGGCGCCAGCGCCGCCTGCAACGCCGCGATCAGTGCCTGGATACGATCGAGGTTTTCGGCCTTCAGCCGTGCGCGGGGCTCATTTCGATGCAGAGCGGAGACCTCGCTCCGCCAGAGTTTTCCAAGCTCATCGCGGAAGCGGGTGAACTCGCGCGAGAGCCCCGCCGTGCCGGGCGGCGGGCGGGTGCCGCGCAACACCGCGAGCTCCAAGCCCTCGATTGCGGCCGTCCACGCACCGGGCACCGCGCCGAGCCGGCACAGCGGATGCTTCAGCAGCGCAAGCAAGGTCGGCGGCTCCAGGCCCTTGGTCGCAACTTCCGCCGCAAGGCGCGCAAACGTGCCGGCGGAGGTTTCCATCAGCACGTCGCCGCCGGAATCGTCGAAGGCGAGATCCCAGCGCGCGAGCGCCGCCATCACCCGCCGCGCGAGCGCGCGATCCGGTGTCACCAGCGCGGCGGATTTGTCGAGATGCCGCGCCTCGCGCATCGCAATCGCAATCGCGAGCGCTTCCATCTCGGGATTGGGCGCCTCGACGACGGCGAGCCCTTTCATGCCGGCGGCGATCTTGCCGGCGACATCGCGCTGCTTCAGCCGGTCGTGCCACCTCTCGGTCGCGCTTGACGGCCGCATCACTTCGGAAGCGAGGAGATCGCGTCCGCCTTCCGCCGGCGGTTGGAGGATATCGACGTCGCTGCGCTTGATGCCGAAGCGCTGCAGCAGCGCGTGCATGGCATATTGCGGATGATTGGAGGCGGGATGTTCCGCGAACTGGCCCAGCGCATCGCGCACGCCGCCGATGGTTCTCCAGGCGTCCTCGTCGAGATCGGTGTCGAGTCCCGGCAGCACCACTGCGCCATGCGGGAGCGAAGCAACCGCGTGCAGGAATTTGGCGGTGGCCGGCATCGAACCGGTCGAGCCCGCTGCGATCACGGGTCCTGTGCGATGCGCGGTCAGCCGCTTTGCCTCTGCGGCGATCAGTTGATCGCGCCGCGCCGCGGGTTCGATCCGGTTGATCTCGGCGAGATGGCTCGGCCAGGCCTCGCGCGCGATGCGCAGGAACTGAAGCGAATGTTGCCAGTATTGATCGAGCTGGTCGGGAATGAGTCCGTCGAGCGCGCTCCAGTCGACGCCGCGCGTCACCATGTCGTCGATGAGGCGCGCAAGATCCGAGGCGAGCGCCAGCGTCGAGGCGGGGCCGCCGACCACCAGCGGCGCCAACACCTCGCCTTTGGCCCAGGCCGCCACCAGCCGGGCCAGCGTCAGCCTGCGTTCGAGCTCGCCAAGGCGCGGCGGAATGTCGAGCGGTGTTGTGCCGGAAAACTGCTCGGCCTCGTCGGCAAAAGCGAGTTCGTCCTCGTCGATATCGCCGAGGGCGACGATGCGCGGCAACACCACCGCGTCCGCCTTCATTTCCTCCAGGAAGATCTCGCGCACAACGCGCATCGCGCGCCGCGTCGGCAGATAGAGCGTGGCGTCCGCCAGCCGCGCCGGTTCGCTGCGCGCCTCAAAGCCATCGACCAGCCGGCCGTCGAGCAGCGCGGCGACGACCGTACGCAGGAAGGGAACCGAAACTGGAACGGTGAAGACGCGCATGAGCTGCCTGATTCGCCGACGCAGGATGCATCATGGTCCGCTGTTAGCAGCACTTGGTAGGGTGGGCAAAGGCGCGCTTGCGCCGTGCCCACCACTTCCGAGTCCGATCGTTTGATGGAAGAGGTGGGCACGCTGCGCTTTGCCTCCTACGAAGTCGACCGTGGGCCTTAAGCCACGCTCTCCAGAAACGCCTCTTCGGCGGCGTGCACGGCATCGGGGGTGCCGACGTGCATCCACAGGCCGTCGAGGCGGAGGCCGAACAGCCGCTCCTGCTCGCCGGCGCGATCGAACATTTTCGTCAGCGAGAACCCGCCCTTGGGTGCGCCGGCGAAGATCGTCGGCGAGATGATGGCCGCACCCGCATAGACGAACGGCACCACCTGGTTCTCGCGGCGGGCCCGCAAGGTACCGTCCGGCAGCATCGAGTAGTCGCCGCGGCCGCTATAGCCGATGCTGCTCGCGGTCGGCGCCATCAACAACAGGATGTCCATCCGCGCCGGGTCGAAATTCTCCGCAAGCCGCTCCAGGTTGGAGCGCACGCCGTCGATCCAGAGCGTGTCGGAGTTGACGTGGAAGAAGGGGGCATCGCCCAGCAGCGGCAGCGCCTTGACCACGCCGCCGCCGGTGCCGAGCACCTGGTCGCGCTCGTCCGAGATGATCACGCGCGGCTGCTTGCGGCCGGCGACGTGGTCGATGATCTGGTCCGGCAAATAGTGCACGTTGACCACGGCTTCGTCGACGCCGGCCTGGCCGAGCTTGTCGAGCACGTGGTCGAGCAGCGGCTGGCCTGCGACGCTCACCAGCGGTTTCGGCATCTTCTCCGTCAGGGGGCGCATGCGCAGGCCGAGGCCGGCTGCGAGCACCATGGCTTTGGTCGGTTTGACGGGCATGCCTGACTTTCTCGAAAACCTCAATTTCGCGGCCCCAGCAATCCTAGCACGCGGATCAGCCGGCCAAACCGCCATAATCACCTGGGATGACGTTTGTACGACGGGTGTTGCAATCAAGCTCCCGCGGATGTGGACCGCGCCTTTTTCCTCTTGTCGCCCTGCTTGAGGAAGTTGACGCCGATCTGGTCGCCATTGACCCAGGCAAGCTCGCAGCGCCGGTAGGCCAATCCGGTCGACGACGACAGTAGAAAAAATTCCTTGAGGTGCAGGCCCTCGACCGAGCCCTCGATGGTGAGCTTGGCGCCGGTCTCGGAGACGTCTTCCATGGTGCAGTCGCGCCGCCAGGTTCCGTCGATCCCCATCATATGGGCAGGTATCCCGCGCTCGAAGACGACGCGGTCGCCTTTGCGTCGTTCGGTGCTCGCTGCCATGCGTCCTCGCTTCCGACCTGTGTCTTTGCGGCCTCCAGCAGGCGAGATTACGGCTGCGATGGCTAACACCCGGTAAATCAGCCTCTCGGCGGCGGAACGTTGGCAACGTACCAGTCGCGCAGATGGGCCAGTGAGGGATGGGCCAGCGAGCGCTGAAGATAGGTCCAGATCCGCGGCTGATGGCGCAGATAATGCGGCTTGCCGTCGCGGCGGTTGAGGCGCGCGAAGGTGCCGAGCAGGCGCGTATTCCGCTGCGCCGACATGATGGCGTAGAGCTCGGCAAAGCCCGCCGGATCGAAGCCGGCATCGCCAGCGCGGCGCGCCTTGATGTAGCGCGACAGCAGCGTCAGCTCGAGACTCTCGGGCACGTCGATGCGGGCGTCCTGGAGCAGCGACACGACGTCGTAGGATCGCGGCCCGAGGACGGTGTCCTGGAAGTCGATCACGCCGAGACGCGCGATGCCCGTGCGGTCCGCAAGCCAGATCAGGTTGGGCGAATGATAGTCGCGCAGCACCCAGGTCCTCGGCGCCGCCAATGGCTTTGCGAGCAGCTCGCGCCACATCGCGAAGAATTCCGCGCGTCTCTCCTCGGTCAGCGGGGCATCGCGATCGGGGAGGTACCATTCCGGCATCAGTCCGATCTCGATCAGGAGTGCCTCTGTGTCGAAGACGGGAATGGCGTAGTCGCCGTGACCGGACAGCGGCAATATCTCCGGCAGCGCCCTGCCGTGCAGTGCTGCCAGTGCGTCGGCCGCGACCTCGTAGCGTTCGGCAATGGGGCGCGGCGGGTCGCCTTCGATCACGCCCTCGCTGCCAAAGTCCTCCGTGATCAGGAAGCCATTGTCGAGATCGGAATGGTGGATGAAAGGCGCGGAGATGCCCTGCGCGCGCAAGCCTTCGTCGATCGCGACGAAGGGTTTTACGTTCTCGGCGAGATGCACCGCGGCGCTGTAGGATTTTCCGCTGTAGATCGCGGCGCCGTCGGGGCGCTGCGGAAAGTTCATCAGGATGACGATGCCGTCGTCGCGGAGCAACCGCGCATAGGAGCGGGTCGAGGCATCGCCATTCATGCGCCGCCGCGTCGACTCCATGAAGCCGGACCTGTCGAGGAATTCACGCAGCGCCTTCAGCCGCGCGACCGTCGCTGCAGCCTTGCCGTAGCCGGTGATGTCGGCCGCGCGCGCGGTCGACCCGAGTGCCGGCCGATGCGTGAGCGCGATATCGATGCGATCAGCAGGCAAGGCGGACGGCGCGCGCTCCGGCCATTCGACGAGAACGAGCGTGGCTTCGGGCAGCGGCGACAGGCCGATCTCCTCGAGCTCGCCTTCGTCCTCGACGCGATAGAGATCGGCATGCAGCACCGGATAAGGCGGCAGCTCATAACCCTGCACCAGCGTGAAGGTCGGGCTCGGCACCTCCAACATCGTGTCGTCGGCGAGATAGCGGATCATGGCCCGCGCGGCCGCGGTCTTGCCGGCGCCGAGATCACCAGAGAGTGTGATGACGTCGCCGGATCCGACCAGCAGCGCGAGATCGGCCATGAGCTGCGCAGTCGCCGTCTCGTTGAAAAGCGCGACGGAGAATGTCGTTGATGCGGTCATTCGGCGGCGTCGCGATGCGCCGCCTGGTCGGTCGGGAAGTCGCAGGTCACGGTCGTGCCCCTGCCGACGATCGAATCCACCCGCACCTTGCCGCCATGCAGCTCGACGAAGGAGCGCACCAGCGACAGGCCGAGACCGGCGCCGCGATGGCGCGAGCCTTGCGAGCGGCTTTCGAACCAGTTGAACACCTTGTCCTTCATGTCGGCAGGTATTCCAGGCCCGGAATCTGTCACGGTGAAGACCACGCTGCGCTCGGTGCGGCGCGCACTGATGCCGACGATCGAATCCTGCGACGAGAAGCCGACCGCGTTGGCGAGCAGGTTATAGAGTACCTGCACTACGCGCTTCTCGTCGCCGACGAAGCTGCCGACGTTGGGCGCGATCTCGACCTTGAGGCGGATGCGGTCCGTGGCGAGCCGGTCCTGGATACCTTCGGCGGCAAGCTCGATCGCCTTGGAGACGTCGACCGGGCCGAGCTCGAGTTTCATCGCGCCAGCGTCGATGGTCGCAAGATCGAGGATGTTGTTGGTCAGCGCCAGCAGCGCGTTGGTCGATTTGGTGACGTAGTCGAGATATTCGGCCTGCTTCGGCGTCAGCGGACCGGTCGAGGGATCGCTGAGGAAGTGCGCAAAGCCGATGATGGTGGTGAGCGGGGCGCGCAGCTCGTAGGAGACGTGGTGGACGAAATCCACCTTCATCTGATCGGCGGCTTCCAGCGCCTCGTTACGCTCGCGCAGCGCACGCTCGACGTTCTCCGTGTCGGTGATGTCCTGGAAGGTCAGCATGGTGGCGCCGTCGGGCAGCGGCCGGATCATGCCGTTCACGACGCTGCCGTCCTTGCGCTCCAGCTTCAGCGGCACATCGGCGCGATTCTCAATCGAGGTGATGGCCTCGCGGATCTGTCGCCAGACGTTCGCTTCGTCGAACAGCGGCTGGCACCAGCCCTCAACGGTCTGGATATGCGGCTGCTCGCGCAACGCCTCGTTCGACAGCTTCCACATCCGCGCGAAGGCCGGATTCGACAACTGGACCTTGCCATTGCTGCCGAACACCGCGACGCCTTCGGCGAGACTGTCCAGCGTCTCGCGCTGCACGCGGATTAGGCCGTCGAAGCGGCGCGCAAGATCAAGACTCTCGGTGACGTCGTCGAACAGGTAGGTGACGCCGCCTTCGGGGCTGGGCGTGGTGACCACCGAGAGCGCGCGACCGTCGGGTAGGAACCAGGTGTCATGGGCGGTCTCGACCGCGCGATAGGCCTCGTGCAGCTTGGCCTTCCAGGCGCGGAAGTCCGGCTGTTCCGGCAGTTTTCGCGCGGCGCGGAGCTGGTCCAGCACGCTGGAATCATCGGGATTGGCATCGAGGAAGGTGCGGTCGAGATCCCAGAGCCGGCGATAGGAGTCGTTGTAGAAGGCAAGTCGCCGCTGTCCGTCGAACACGGCAACGCCAGAGGAGAGCTGATCGAGGGTACGGCGATGCGCCTCCGCCATCCGTACCAGCGCCGAGCTCAGCGCATCCGCTTCGCTGGCGTCGATCGCGACGCCGACGCTGCCATCGCCGACATTGACGGCACGCACGTCATAGATGCGGCGCTCGCCGCCGATCACGATTGGCAGGCGAGAGGTGAAGTTGGTGGCGTCCTTCAGCCCGCGCTCCATGTCGGCGCGGTCGGCGCTGTCCAAAAGCTCGAGCTTGCGCTCTTGGGCGTCGGTGACGCTCAAAGCTTCGGTTGCCCGCACATAGGCCGGGTTGGCGTAGGCGAGCGCGCCGTTCGCGCTCTTGGCCCAGATCGGCCAGGGGCTAGACGCGGCAAAGCCGCGCAGCATCTCGGTCTCGTCGAGCAGCGCCTTGTGGCGCAGATTGGTTTCGGCGAGCTCGCGCCGTAGCCCCGAGAGTTCGCGAATCCTGACGATGGCCTGACCGCCGATGGCGCGGCCGATGGCTTCGAGGGTGCGGCCGCTCGCTGTGGTCAGGTTGAGCTGGAACCCGTCGCCATGCTCGCGCAGCGCATCGACGGCATGATCCATCTGGAGCGCCGGCTCCGGCGGCAGCCAGGTTCCAAACGCCAGCACGCGCTGCGGCGAGGAATCGCGGGGCAGCACCATGGAGATGTCGCCTGAGATCTGGGCGCGATTATCGCCTGCGGGCCAGGAGATGAGGATCTGCGGCTCGGCGAACAGCAGCGCGCCGAAGCGGTCGGCCTGCAGTTGCAGTTCCCCGATCCGGGTCTGCAACCGCTCCTCGTTCTTCGCCGTGCGGACGCGGATTCGCATCAACAGGATCGCGGCGACCACCGAGAAGCCCAGCAAAGCGAGCGCGGTCGCCAGCACCGCGATCTCCTGCCGGTTGAAGTCCAGCAATGTGGAAAGTGTGTCGATGAGCTCGGCGGCATTCGCCGGCGCAGCCGGAAGCAACGCCGCGAGAGCGCCGCCGATCAGGCCGTTGCGCGCCAATGACGTGCACGATAGCAGCGTCCGACGCATCGACACGATCACGCCTGACATAATTGCCCCAAGACCGCACGAATTTACGCTCGGCGATCTCCCCCGCCGCGCGCGAATCAAAAGACAATATCCCCTTCGTGACTCGACCGGTAAGAGTCCAGATCGTGAACGCAAAGGTGGCCCCAAAAAAATGCGGGCCAAGCGGTTCCAGGTTCATGTAGCTCTGCGGGTGATTCGGCTGGAGTTGCCGTGCCTTAGTGCGCCGTGTGGATTGCTCGCCACGATGAAGGTGCGCTCCCTCTCCCGCTTGCGGGGGAGGGCTGGGGAGGGGGTGTCTCCGCAACGGGGCGCTCCCGGTGTGGAGAGAGCCCTCACCCGCCACGCTCTGCGAGCGCGTCGACCTCTCCCGCAAGCGGGAGAGGTGAAGAAACTAGCGTCCGGTCGAGCCGAAGCCGCCGGCGCCGCGATCCGTCGCCGACAGCGTGGCGACGGGAACCAGGGCGGCCTGAACCACCGGCGCGATCACCATCTGCGCGATGCGCTCGCCGCGCTTGACCACGAACGGCGTATCGCCGTGATTGATCAGGATCACCTTGATCTCGCCGCGATAGTCCGCATCGATCGTTCCGGGCGAGTTCAGCACGGTGACACCGTGCTTGGCGGCGAGACCCGAACGTGGCCGCACCTGCGCCTCGTACCCGGCCGGCAATGCGATCGCGAGCCCCGTCGGTACCAGCGCATGCTTGCCGCAGGCGAGCGTCAGAGGTTCGCTCTCGAGAACGGCGGCCATCAGGTCGAGACCGGCGGCCTCGGCCGTCTGGTAGGCCGGCAGCGGCAGGCCTTCGGCATGACCCAGGCGTTGCAGTTCGACGGTGACCTTCGTGCTCAAGATGCGGGCTCCAGGAATTTGTCGGCCACGCTTTTCACGACATGCGCGATCAGCTCGGTGGCGACCTGTTCCTTGGTCATCACCGGCCAGGAATCAACTGCAATCTCGCCGTCCTCCCCACCGCTTTTGCGGCTGAGCAGGTGCACGGTGTTGCGGTCGCCGCCCATCACGCCGGTTGCTGGCGAGACGTCGTTGGCGACGATCCAGTCGCAGCCCTTGCGCGCGAGCTTGGCCTTGGCGTTGTCGATGAGGTGCTCGGTCTCGGCGGCAAAGCCGATCACCAGCGGCGGGCGCCTGTCCGTCAGCTTCGAGATCGTGGCGAGGATGTCGGGATTTTCGACGAGCTGCAGCGGCGGCATGCCGGCCGACGTCTTCTTCAGCTTCTGCTCGCCCTCATTGGCGACGCGCCAGTCGGCAACCGCGGCGGCGAAGATGGCGATGTCGACCGGAAGTGAGGCCTGCACATGCTCCAGCATCTGTCGGGCTGATTCGACGTGCTTGACCGTGACGCCATCGGGATCGTCGAGGTCGACCGGGCCGCTCACCAAAATGACCTCGGCGCCTGCGGCCTGCGCAGCGGCGGCAATGGCAAAGCCCTGCTTGCCGGAGGAACGGTTCGCGATATAGCGCACCGGATCGATCGGCTCATGCGTCGGGCCTGCAGTGATCAGCACGCGCCTGCCCGCGAGTGGCCGCGGCACCGGCGGCCGCAGCAGGCGCTCGGCGGCCGCAGCGATCTCGACGGCCTCCGACATCCGGCCGACGCCGGCCTCGCCTGCTTCGGCCATCTCGCCGGCATTGGGGCCGATCATCACCACGCCGTCGCGCTGGAGCAAGCCTACGTTGCGGCGTGTCGCGGCGTTATTCCACATCAGCGGATTCATCGCCGGCGCCAGCAGGATTTTTCGGTTGGTGGCGAGCAGGATGGCGCTGGCAAGATCGTCGGCATGGCCGCATGCCATCTTGGCCATCAGGTCGGCGGTCGCCGGCGCCACCACGATCAGGTCGCAGTCGCGCGCGAGGCGAATGTGGCCGGCGTCGAACTCGCTCTGGGGGTCGAACAGGTCGGTATAGACGCGCTCATGGGACAGCGCGCTTGCCGCCAGCGGCGTGACGAATTGCTGCGCGGCCTTGGTTAGCACGCAGCGGACCTCGACGCGCCGCTCCTTGAGCCGACGGATCAGGTCGAGCGACTTGTAGGCTGCGATCCCGCCGCCGATGATCAGGGTGACGCTGGCCTCGGGCAGGGCGCCGGCGCGCGGTGATGTGGAGGCGGGGAAGGCTGCCACGGGCGGCACCGCGAATGGTGTCAGCGGCTCCTCGCGGCCCTCGATCAGCTCCCGCAGGATGACCCGGACCTCTTCTTCGACCGACCTATGGTTCTTGGCCGAGCGCAGGCGCAAGTAGGTTTTGATGCCTTCGTCGAGCTTGCGGATGGTCAGGCTGGCCATGGGGCGGACCTCCGATGATGTGATAGCGATGCTATCACATCATGAATGCATTGCAATCAATGTCCGCGGATGGCGAGCAGGATTCCGACCAGGGCAAGGGCAATGACCCAAAGGCCAACTGTCTGCCACCGGGCTTTGCGCCCCTCCGCTCGGGCCATTTCCTCGATCGTGTCCGACGACAGCATGTGGCCTTCGCGGGTCATGGTTTCCAACTGCTCAAGCACTGTCACGGCGCGGCTGGCGATTGCTGGCAGTCCCGCCAGCACCCGGCCGAGCTCGCCGGCACCGGACATCGCGCCCTGGATGCGACCGACCGGGCCGAGATTGTGCGCGATCCACTCGCGCACCACGGGGTCGGCGGTCTTCCAGATGTCGAGCTTGGGATCGAAGCCGCGCGCGACGCCCTCGACCACCACCATGGTCTTCTGGAGCAGGATCAGCTCGGGTCTGGTCTGCATGTCGAACAGGCCGGTGACCTCGAGCAGCAGCGTGAGCAGTCGCGCCATCGAGATCTCCTCGGCGGTGCGATTGTGAATCGGCTCGCCGATGGCGCGGATTGCCTGTGCAAAGTTCTCGACCGAATGGTGCGAGGGCACATAGCCCGCCTCGAAATGTACCTCCGCGACGCGGCGATAGTCGCGGGTGATGAAGCCGAGCAGGATTTCGGCGAGGAAGCGCCGCTCCTTCAGGCCGAGCCGGCCCATGATGCCGAAATCGACCGCGACGAGATGCCCGGCATCGTCCAGGAACATGTTTCCCGGATGCATGTCGGCGTGGAAGAAGCCGTCGCGCAGCGCGTGGCGCAGAAAGCTCTGGATGATCTTTCGGCCGAGGTCGGGCAGGTCGACATTGGCTTCCTTCAGGCGCGCGTGGTCATTCAGCGCGATGCCGTCGATCCACTCCATTGTCAGCACGTTGTGCGTGGTGCGATCCCAATCGACCGTGGGCACGCGGAAATCCGGATCGTCCTGCGTGTTCTCCGCCATCTCCGACAGCGCCGCTGCTTCCAGCCGCAGGTCCATCTCCATCGCGACAGAGCGCGACATGGTGTTGATGACCTCGACGAGGCGCAGGCGGCGCGCTTCGGCCGAATAGGTCTCGGCCTTGTGCGCGACGAAGAAGAAATCGGAGAGGTCGCGCCGGAAGCGCGCGGCGACGTTGGGTCGCAGCACCTTGATCGCGACCGCCTTGCGCACGCCGTTGCGCATCACTTCGCCGCGATGCACCTGCGCGATCGAGGCCGCGGCAACGGGCGGGCCAAAGCTCGCGAACGCCTCCGTCAGAGGACGCTCCAGCGATGTCGCGATTTGGGTTTCCGCTTCGGCCTGCGAAAACGGCGGCAGGCGATCCTGGAGGCTTTCGAGGTCGCGCGCCATGACGACGCCGACGACGTCCGGGCGTGTTGCCAGGAACTGGCCGAGCTTGAGATAGGCCGGGCCCATCCGGGTCAGCGCGCGCGACAGTCGCGGTCCGTGCTTTGGGCCGCGCCGTTCGACGAGGCGGGCAAGCTTCAGGGCGAGTTGTCCGGGCGGCGGCACCAGGCTCGGATCGACGGCGCCGAACACGCCCTCGCGCGCGAACACGATCGCGGCGCGGGCAAGACGCGCAATGTGGGTAATGGCAGAGATCACAAACGCCAGCCTGAATGCAATGCGACGATGCCGCCGGACAGGGTCTGCCAGCTCACGCGGGAGAAGCCGGCCGCGCGGAGCATGTCGGCGAAGGCGTTCGGCTTGGGGAATTTGCGGATGGATTCGACGAGATACTGATACGATTCGGCATCGCCCGTGACCATGCGGCCGAGCGGCGGAATCACCTTGAACGAGAACAGGTCATAGAGACGATCGAGCCCGGGCATCTCGACCGTGGAGAACTCCAGGCACAGGAAGCGGCTGCCCGGCTTCAGCACCCGATAGGCCTCGCCGAGTGCGAGATCGATCCGCGGCACGTTGCGGATTCCGAAAGCGATCGTATATGCGTCGAAGCTGCGATCGGCAAAGGCGAGTGCTTCGGCATTGCCCTCGACGAAGTCGACCTGGGAGGCAAGATGCCGCTTCTCGGCACGCTCGCGTCCCACGGCCAGCATGTTGGCGTTGATGTCGCAGACCGTGGCATGAAAGCCGGGGCCCGCGGCCTTGGCGGCGCGGAACGAGATATCGCCGGTGCCGCCGGCGACGTCGAGCAGCGCGAAAGGCCGCTCGCCCTTGGGCGGATCGAGCGCATTGATCATGATGTCCTTCCAGACCCGGTGCAGGCCACCGGACATCAGGTCGTTCATCAGGTCATAGCGCGAGGCAACACTGTGAAACACATCGTTCACCAGCGTCTGCTTGTCGCTCAGGGGGACGTCCCTGTAGCCAAAATGCGTGGTTTCGCCCGGCCGATCCATTACTCTACTCCACGAGGCGGACCATAGCGCGGCCGCCGCAATGGCGCTATCACACCGCCTTCATAAGGTGAATGCCTGACCATGCCTGAATTGCCCGAAGTCGAGACCGTCCGCCGCGGCCTCCAGCCCGTCATGGAAGGTGCAAAAATCGTCAAGGCGGAGGCCCGCAGGGCCGATTTGCGCTTTCCCTTTCAGCCGGATTTCGTGGCGCGGCTGCAGGGGCAGGTGGTCACCGGGCTCGGCCGGCGCGCAAAATATCTCATGGCCGATCTTGCCTCCGGCGACGTGCTGCTGATGCATCTCGGCATGTCCGGCTCGTTCCGTGTGATCAAGCCGGATGATGAAAAATTGCCGGGAGAATTTCACTATCCCAGGGGCAAGGACTCAACGCACGACCACGTGCTGTTTCGCATGTCCTCAGGGGCCGACATCGTGTTCAACGATCCGCGCCGCTTCGGTTACATGAAAGTGATCGCGCGCAACGCGCTCGAGGACGAGCCGCTATTGCGCGGGCTCGGCCCCGAGCCCCTCGGCAACGAATTCGATGCCGCGATGCTGGCTCAGTCCTGCGCCGGCAAGAAGACCAGCCTGAAGGCCGCGCTGCTCGACCAGCGCGTGGTGGCAGGGCTTGGCAACATCTATGTCTGCGAGGCGCTGCATCGCTCGCATCTGTCGCCGCGACGGATCGCCGCCACGCTCGCCACGCGAAAGGAGGAGCCGACCGATCATGCCAGGCGGCTGGTCGGCGCGATCCATGCCGTGCTCAACGATGCGATCAAGGCGGGCGGCTCGAGCTTGCGCGATCATCGCCAGACCTCTGGCGAGCTCGGCTACTTCCAACATTCCTTCAAGGTCTATGATCGCGAAGGAGAGACCTGCAAGACGTCGGGCTGTGGCGGCATCGTGAAGCGCTTCACCCAGAACGGACGATCGACGTTCTGGTGCCCGAAATGTCAGAAGTAGCGGATCAAGCTCGCGGCCGAGAAGCCGTGATGCTTTCAAGAGGCTAAGCGAAGCAATCCGGCCGGGCTGGTGACCGGATTGCTTCGCGGCTTGCGCTCCCTGCTACCGGAGAACAGGGAGCTCGTCTGAGCGATGCCCCGCTCAGGACACCAGCGTCGCGGTCTCGTTCGACGAGAGCTCGGCGGCCGCGTGCACCATCCCGTTCGCGGCCGAGATGACCTGATCGATCAAGAGATTGGTCGTTGTCGCGAGGTCGAGCCGGGTCTCGATCCACTGCCAGAGCCCGCGGATCTCGGTGGCCGACTTGCTGTCGGGGGCGAATTCGCTGACGGCGAGGCCGGCGGCAAGTGAGTCCTGGTGATCGTTGCGCATCACGATCAGCGGGCGTGCGAGCACGTCGGCGAGCTCGAGCGCGGCTTCCTCGCCGAGCGTATTGGCTGCATTGTCGATGCGCTGGCCGCGGATCGGCGTCTGGTTCAGCACGAAGCCGAAGGGCCGTTTCCAGGCGCGGGCGACGCTCAGCGTCGAGGTGGTTGCCTCGATGTCGGCGACCGTCGGCCGGGACGGGATCAGGCACAGATCGGAATGGCGAATCGCGGCGGTGGTCGCGGCGCTGAGGCCGGCTGCGGTGTCGACGATCGCGAGCTGCAGGCCGCTCTTCGCCAGCATCTTCAGGCGCGGCTCGATGTTGGCGGCCTGGTAGATCGGTTCGACCACGGGCTCAACCTCGGTGCGGCGGCGCTGCCAGTTCGACAGCGTGCCCTGCGGGTCGGTCTCGATCAGTCGAACGCTGAATCCTGCCTGCCGGGCGGCCAGCGCGAGGCCGATGGCAAGGGTGCTCTTGCCACTGCCACCCTTTTGGGTGGCCAGTACGATGGTATGCATAGATGATGAATCCTTTGGAGTGCCTGGGTCCTGGGTAACGCCACACGAACGTGCATCTGATGATGCTGAGCTCTTCTCGCTCAGGACGTGCCCGGCCCGATCCAAAGGGGATCGCGGATGTCCGAATCAACGGTACCATGATGGCGGAATCTGGGATTCCGGCGAATCCGTAGCAATACTGAAACTGAACCCGTAGTCGTACGTACCGATTTAAACTGCGCCGATTCCCGTGCTTCGGACGCCGCGCAGCTCGTCAGTGATGCGCTGCTGAGCCGGGGCTCAGAAACTGCGTGCTCGGAATTTGGCTGCGTGGGCCCGGCACTGCGCCGCGGCATTTCGTGCCGCGCCTTGTCCGGGGCAAGAGATGTCCGTCGTCGCCTGACTTACTTCCGCACGCAGATCACGCGCACCACGGCTGCGTTTGCATCCGTCGAGTTGCCATTCGCGGTGACGTCGTTCATCTTCAGGAAAGCGCGTACGGCATCGGCGGACACCATCACGGCCTGCGCGGCAGGCGTCGCGTTGGCGGGGCCGGCGACGACCGCCGATTTCAGCAGCGCGATGCCGGCAAACTTGCCGTCACCATCGATCCCGGCACTGCCGGAAAATCCAACCGCAGGCGCTGGCGAGAGCGCGGCATCGCCGCCGGTGACCGGAGCCAGCGCCGTCTTGAGGCTCGAGACGGCGGCGGCGCCGCCTTGATTCTGCGGATCGGCGATGCCGACGACATCGATAGCCGCCTTGGCGGCGCCGCTCGCCAGATTCAGCGGCTTCAAGCCGCGCGCGCCGTAGATGTGCAGCAGCGCGAGATCGTGCTCCTTGTCTTCCGCGAGCCGATCGGCATTGCCGTAGCCGCCGATGGTGAGCGCAAGGCAGCCGTCGGAGACGAGACGGTCGGTGACGATCGCGCCGTCATCGGTGACGACGATGCCGGTACCATATTCGACGGTTTTCCGCGGTGGTGGCCCTGCCTGCGGGACCGAGGGAAACGCATTGAAGGCGCTCGACATCGCGATCACGACCGGCTCGACGGTGTTTTCCATGGCCTGGTCGTAGAGGATCGTCATGATCCGCACCTCGTCACCCCTGAAGGTGCCGCGTACGTAAAACTTCTTCAGGCCCTGCAACCCCGACAGAACGAAGAAGTCCGGCTTCACCACGGTGTAATCGACCTTGCGCCCCGCGGGCTCCTTCTTCTCGACTTCGGCCAGCTTTGCGGTGGTCGGGTTCGCCTCCTTGCGGCGGCTGAGCAGCACCTGCACCGTGCCGGTCGGCGAGGTCCATTTCGAACCGTTGGCATCGGTCGCCTGCTGCGGCACGAGCTTGCCGGGGATGCCGAGCCGCGCGCCGCTGGTCGGCTCCATCACGATCTTCCAGCCGACGCTCTCCTGCTTCTTGCGCGCCGTCTCGGCGAGCGCCGCCCGCTCCTGCGGGTTCAGCACGCCGGTCGGCTTGCCGCCATTCGCCTTCTGGTATTCCTTGATGGCGCCGACCATGCGCTCGCTGACGTCGCCGGTGATGGCGCCGTTATACTGTCCGACCCAGGCGAGGTCGGATTGCAGCAGAAGGCGCTCCGCCTGCGCCATGGCGTCCGCGGTCTCCGACGGCGTTTGCAATGCGGGGCGGATTGGGACGGTCTGGACCGTCTTCGGCTTGGTGCCGGCAAGCGGCGGCGTCATTTGCGCGTGCGCGGTCGCTGCGGTCACCAACACAAATGTTGCCGCGAGCATCGATCTCATGACAAATCCAACCCGGCCATTGAACGTGGGCTCATTGAAGCACATCTCGTTGGTCGCAAACAATCTCGGGGTGGTTCAGGAGCGAAGAGGGTGCTGAGTCCCGACGAACTCGAACGCTATGCCCGCCATATCGTGCTGCGCGATGTCGGCGGACCGGGGCAGGCCGCCCTGAAGCAGGCTTCTGTGCTGGTGATCGGCGCCGGCGGTCTCGGCGCGCCGGCCCTGATGTATCTTGCCGCCGCCGGGATCGGCACGCTCGGCGTGGTCGATGACGACATCGTCTCGCTCTCCAACCTTCAGCGCCAGGTCATCCATACGACACCCGATATCGGACGGCACAAGGTCGAGAGCGCCGCGGAGCGGATTGCTGCGCTCAATCCGCATGTGCGGTTCGTCGGTCACGCCACCTGGCTCAATGCCGACAACGCGCTCGGCCTGATCGGCGATTACGACCTCGTGCTCGATGGCTCCGACAATTTTTCCACCCGCTATCTGGTTTCCGACGCCTGCTTCTTCGCGAAAAGACCGCTGATCACGGCCGCGCTCGGCACCTTCGACGGTTCGCTGACGACCATCCGCGCGCATGAGAAGAACGAGCAGGGCGAATTCAATCCGACCTATCGCTGCCTGTTCCCGGAGGCGCCGCCGCCCGGCACCGTGCCGGCCTGCTCCGAAGCCGGTGTGATGGGTGCGCTCGCCGGCGTGCTCGGTTCGATGATGGCGCTGGAAGCGATCCGCGAGATCGTCGGCTTTGGCGAGGGCCTGATCGGCCGTCTGCTGATGCTGGATGCGCGCGCGATGCGTTTCGAGACGCTGCGCTACGCGCGCGATCCGGCCAATCCGCTCAACGGCGATGGACCCGTGTTCGACGATCTGAGCATCCACCGCGAGTAGCGGTGGCGCTACTCAGCGCGCGAGCGGCCGCTCGCTGTCCATGTGCACGAGCTGCGATTCAGGATAGCGCTCACCTGCGGCGATGCCTGGCGGGAAGGCCTTTGCCAGCGTCGCGAGATGCTCCGGCGTCAGCTTCACCGTCAGCGCGCCGAGCGCTTCGGTCAGTCGCTCTCGCCGCCTTGCTCCGACCAGCGGCACGATGTCGGCGCCTTGCGCTGCCACCCAGGCGATCGCAACCTGCGCAGGCGTGGCACCGATCTGTTCGGCAACCCCGCGCAACATGTCCACCAGTGCGAGATTGGAGTCGAGATTTTCCGCCTGGAAGCGCGGGCTCATGCGCCGAAAGTCTTTGTCGTTTGCGCGGTCCTTCGACCAATGGCCGCTGATCAGGCCGCGCGACAGCACGCCATAGGCGGTGACGGCAATGCCGAGCTCACGGCACGTCTTCAGGATGTCGCTCTCGATACCACGTGACACCAGCGAATATTCGATCTGGAGGTCGACGATCGGGTGTATAGCGTGCGCGCGGCGGATGGTGTCGGAGCCGACCTCGGACAGGCCGATATGGCGGATCCAGCCGGCCTTGATCATGTCGGCCATCGCGCCAATCGTCTCCTCGATCGGCACGGACGGATCGAGCCGCGCCGGCCGGTAGATGTCGATGTGGTCGACGCGCAGACGCTGGAGCGAATAGGCGACGAAGTTCTTGATCGCCGCGGGCCGGCTGTCATAGCCAAGAAAACCCTTGTTCGGATCGCGCAGCGCACCGAACTTGACGCTGATCTGCAGCCGGTCGCGATTGCGCCCCTGGAGCGCCTCGCCAACGAGCATCTCATTGTGTCCCATGCCGTAGAAGTCGCTGGTGTCGAGCAGTGTGATGCCGGCATCGAGTGCGGCGTGGATCGTGGCGATGCTCTCGCCGCGGTCGGCGGGACCGTAAAAGTCCGACATGCCCATGCAGCCGAGACCGATGGCAGAGACGGTGGGGCCGGTTGAACCGAGTTTGCGCTGTTCCATGATGGCTCTCTCCTCGCGGGTGCCGCGGCCGATTGTGCCGCTTGCGATGCGGCAGATATGCGCCGGTTCGATTGCGCCGATAAGCTGGACAATATGGAAAAGCTTGTTCACTATATCGAACAATGAGCGAGCCTGACCTGCGCGATCTCGACGCCTTCGTGGCGGTGGCCCGCACCCGCAATTTTCGGCGGGCGGCGGTGGAGCAGCATGTCTCGGTCTCGAGCCTCAGCCAGCGCCTGCGCGACCTCGAGGAGCGCCTCGGCGTTCGCCTGATGAACCGCACCACCCGCAGCGTTGCCTTGACCGAGGCGGGCGAGCTCTTGCTGTCACGCGTCGCGCCGGCGCTGCGCGACGTCGGCGATGCCCTGGATCAGGTGCGCAGCCTCCGCGAAGTCGCGTCGGGCCGCCTGCGCATCAATGCGCCGCCGCCGGCGATCGATCTCGTGCTCGCCGAAATGGTCGGGCCGTTCCTGCGGGCGTATCCGCAGGTCGAGCTCGACATTGTCGCCGAAAGCTCGTTCGTCGATATCGTCAGCGGAGGCTTTGATGCCGGTGTGCGCTATGGCGAGCACCTGGCGCAGGACATGGTTGCGGTCCAACTTGGCAGGCCGCAGCGCTACGCGGTCGTCGCTTCAGCCGACTATGTCGCGCGCCGCGGCCGGCCAAAGCATCCCAAGGATCTGCTCGACCATGACTGCATCCGCACGCGCTTCGGCAGTGGCGCGATGCTCGATTTGGAGTTCGAGAAGAACGGTCATGTGGTGAAGGTCGATCCTCCCGCCAAGCTGATTGCGACCTATCTGGGACTTGCGATGCGCGCCGCACGCGACGGCGTGGGTTTTTGGGCGACGTTCGATGGGTATGTCCGTGAGCACGTCGAATCTGGGGCGCTGGTGAGCGTGCTGGAGGATTGGTGCGAGCCGTTTCCCGGACCGTTCCTGTACTATCCAAGCCGGCGGCAAGTTCCGCCGGCGTTGCGTGCCTTCATCGACTTCGCTGCAGAGTGGCGCAAACGAGAAAAGCGGCGCGGGTGAAGCATGATCCGGAAAAGTGTGCAGCGGTTTTCCCTCGCGACAAACGCGGAACGCGTTTGCGCGGAGATCATGCTTAAACAATAAGCCTCAGAGCATGCTCGGCAGCACGCGATCCGGAGGCTTGTGGGCGTCGAGGAAGGTGCGGATGTTGATGATCACCTTCTCGCCCATCTCGACGCGGCCTTCGATCGTGGCCGAGCCCATATGCGGCAGCAGCGTCACCTTGCCGGCCTTGGCGAGCCGCACCAGCTTCGGGTTGACCGCGGGCTCATGCTCGTAGACGTCGAGGCCGGCGCCGCCGATCTCGCCGGCTTCGATCAGCTTGATCAGCGTGTCCTCGTCGGTCACCTCGCCGCGCGCGGTGTTGACGATGTAGGCCTCTTTTCGGATCAGCTTCAGCCGCCGCGCCGAGAGCAGATGATAAGTGGCCGGCGTGTGCGGACAGTTCACCGAGATGATGTCCATCCGCGCCAGCATCTGGTCGAGGCTTTCCCAATAGGTCGCGCCCAGCTCGTCGGCGATCTTCGGCGCGACGGGCCGGCGGTTGTGATAGTGGATCTGCAGGCCGAAGGCGCGGGCACGGCGTGCCACGGCCTGGCCGATGCGGCCCATGCCGATGATGCCGAGCCGCTTGCCGCCAATGCGGTGGCCGAGCATCCAGGTCGGCGACCAGCCCGCCCAAGGTTTTCCTTCGGTGAGCACCGAGGCGCCCTCGATCAGCCGACGCGGCACCGCGAGGATCAGCGCCATGGTCATGTCGGCGGTGTCCTCGGTCAAAACCTTCGGCGTGTTGGTGACGGTGATGCCGCGCGCATGCGCCGCCTCGACGTCGATATTGTCGACACCGTTGCCGAAATTCGCGATCAAACGAAGCTTGCAGTCGGGCTGGTTGATGATGTCGGCGTTGATATGATCGGTCACGGTCGGAACCAGCACGTCGGCCGTGCGCGCGGCTTCCGCGATCTGCTCCCGCGACATCGGGGTGTCGTCAAGATTGATCCGGGCGTCGAACAATTCGCGCATGCGCGTCTCGATGGAGTCCGGCAGCTTGCGTGTCACGACGACGAGGGGTTTTTTCTTGACCGACATGTCCTGCTCTCATGAGGCTTCGCTGGCCGCCTCTGTCGTCAAAGGCTTACCGTTCAGACCTCATTAACCCGGTTGTTCGACACTGGCGCTGCCGCATCGTCCCCGGCGTTTCCTTCAAGCTCTCCCGACATTTCCGGCCGGAAAATCGGGCCAAACTGGTTTGTTAGACGTTCGTCCTCTCTAGCAGATGGCCGGGCCAAGACAAGAACCACGGCAGCGGAAGGAAGGACCCGCGTGGGGCGGGGAGAGGGGCATGCGGCGTGGGTTTGGAAGTGATTTCTCGGAATTCGGCTCGCTTGCGGCGGGGTTCCGGCAGGAGACGGGTCGTGATGGCGTTGGGGCGTTTTTGGTCGCTGGTGGTGCTCGTCTTGGGTTGGCTGAGCGCTTCGGTCAGCCCCGGACATTCGGCCAAGGACGCGGTTCAGACCGCGAGCGGCCTTCCTGTGCCCCGCTATGTCAGCCTCAAATCCGACCATGTGAATGTCCGCGCCGGCCCGACCAAGGACAACGATGTGGCCTGGGTTTACACCCGCGCGGGTCTCCCGGTCGAAATCACCGCCGAATTCGAGAACTGGCGCCGGGTTCGCGATTCCGAAGGTGCCGAGGGCTGGGTCTATCATTCATTGCTGTCGGGCCGACGCACCGCCGTCGTCACCATGAAGCACAAGGACGATCTCGCGCCGATCTATGATCGCGCCGACACCGAGAGCGCGATCGCCGCAAAGCTCCAGGCCGGCGTTGTTGCCCAGGTCAAGAAATGCACCACGGGTTGGTGCCACGTCATGGGCAACGGTTTTGACGGCTGGATCCAGCAGGAACGGCTCTGGGGCGTCTACGCCGACGAGCTGGTGAACTGACGCGAGAGGACAACCTGTTGCCCCAACGTCATGCCCGGGCCTGTCCCCGGCATCCACGCACTTTCTTGCTTAGCCTAGAACGTGGATGGCCGGGACGAGCCCGGCCATGACGATCAAACTGAACACCTAGGAAAGCCTCAGCGCTTCTTGCGCAGACGCACGACCATGTCGATGCGCGCGATCTCGTAGCCCTCGGGCACGTCGGGCATCTTCGACAGCGCCAGATGTGGGTCGGGAATGTCGACGAGCTCGTGGCTGTTCTCGAGATAATAGTGGTGGTGCGTGGTGACGTTGGTGTCGAAATAGGTCTTGGTGCCATCGACGCTGACCTGGCGCAGCAGACCGGCATCGGTGAGCTGGTTCAGGGTGTTGTAGACGGTGGCCAGCGACACCGGAACCTTGGCCAGCGTCGCTTCCTCGTAGAGCATTTCGGCGGTCAGGTGCCGGGCACCCTTGCCGAACAGCAGCCAGCCCAGCGCCATGCGCTGGCGCGTTGGGCGAAGCCCGGCAGCCTGGAGCATTTCGTTGACGTCGTGCCACGGGCAGCCGGTCAAGGCCGGCTGGCGTCCGGAGTGGAGGGACGCGGAATGGGCGGTTTCGTCGTGGTGGTTCGGGGCGTTATCGCTCATTTCCGATTTCAGGGCACGCGAGGAAGAACACTATTGTCCTCGAATATATGGACGGATAGATGCAGATGCAAGTTTCTCGCAACTAGAGCGGTTCTAAGTCGGCCCGGAACCGGGACGAGATGCGATCATTCTACCCTGTAATGGGCGCTTTGACGCCAGGAGGGCCTATGATAGAGAGCGCGCGGTCCCGCTTAGCCAGTTTTGGCGCAGCCGGGCCCAATGAGGCTTGGCCCGCGGTCGATTCGGCCGCGCGGTTTTTGTGCCTGACAATGGTCAATGGCGCTCCTTTCATCGAGAAACGGGGCCATTTTCGCCAAAACTGCCCCTTCGGGATTTGAACAGAGGCTCCGGGATGCTGAACAGGCGCAACGGTTACGAATACGAGGATTTGCTGGCTTGTGCCCGCGGCGAGATGTTCGGCCCAGGCAACGCCCAATTGCCGCTGCCGCCGATGCTGATGTTCGACCGCATCACGGACATTTCCGATACCGGTGGTGAATACGGCAAGGGACTGGTGCGGGCCGAGCTCGACGTCAAGTCGGACCTCTGGTTCTTCGGCTGCCATTTCAAGAACGACCCGGTGATGCCGGGCTGCCTTGGCCTCGACGCGCTCTGGCAGATGGTCGGATTCTACCTCGGCTGGGTCGGCGGCGAGGGCCGCGGCCGCGCACTGGGCCTCAGCGAGTTGAAGTTCGGCGGCCAGGTGCTGCCCGAAGCCCGCAAGGTCGTGTACCAGGTCGATATCAAGCGTGTGATGCGCTCAAAGCTGGTGCTGGGCATTGCCGATGGGTGGCTTTCGGTCGACGACACGATTATCTATCGCGCAAAGGATCTGAAGGTCGGCCTGTTCAAGCAGGGCACGAACCTTGGTTGAACCAAGAGCTTTGGTTGAAGCGAGAGTCTTGGTTGAACCAAGAGTCTTGGCTGAAGCAAAGCGTATCACTTTAAAGACGACAACGATTAGGGCGAGGCTGTCATGAGGCGGGTTGTGGTCACCGGGATGGGCATTGTCTCGTCCATCGGAAACAACACCCAGGAAGTGCTTGCGAGCCTTCACGAGGCGAAGTCAGGCATCTCGCGGGCAGAAAAATATGCCGAGCTCGGCTTCCGTTCGCAGGTGCAGGGTGAGCCGACGCTCGATCCCGCGACGGTAATCGACCGGCGCGCGATGCGCTTCCTTGGCCAGGGTGCGGCATGGAATCACATCGCGATGGAGCAGGCGATCCAGGATTCCGGTCTCGGGCCTGACGAAGTCTCCAACATCCGCACCGGCATCATCATGGGTTCCGGCGGTCCGTCGGCCCGCACCATCGTCGAATCCGCCGACGTCACCCGCTCCAAGGGACCGAAGCGCGTCGGACCGTTCGCTGTGCCGAAGGCGATGTCGTCCACAGCCTCTGCGACGCTCGCGACCTGGTTCAAGATCAAGGGCGTGAACTATTCGATCTCGTCGGCCTGCGCGACGTCGAACCATTGCGTCGGCAATGCCTATGAGACGATCCAGATCGGCAAGCAGGACATCATCTTCGCCGGCGGTTGCGAGGAACTGGACTGGTCGCTGTCGGTGCTGTTCGACGCCATGGGCGCGATGTCCTCGAAATACAACGACACGCCTGCCACCGCCTCGCGTCCCTATGACGTCAATCGCGACGGCTTCGTCATCGCAGGCGGCGCCGGTGTGCTGGTGCTGGAAGAGCTCGAGCACGCCAAGGCGCGCGGCGCGCGCATCTATGGCGAGATCGTCGGCTATGGCGCGACATCGGATGGTTACGACATGGTCGCGCCGTCGGGTGAAGGCGCCGAGCGCTGCATGCGCATGGCAATGTCGACCGTGAAGACCAAGGTCGACTACATCAATCCGCACGCTACCTCGACGCCGGCGGGCGACCCGCCGGAGATCGAGGCGATCCGGAAAGTGTTCGGCGTCGGCGAGAAGTGCCCGCCGATCTCCGCCACCAAGGCACTCACCGGCCATTCGCTGGGTGCGACCGGCGTGCAGGAAGCGATCTATTCGCTTCTCATGATGAACAACGGCTTCATCTGCGAGAGCGCACACATCCAGGAGCTCGACCCGGTGTTCGCCGACATGCCGATCGTGCGCAAGCGCATCGACAACGCCAAGATCGGCACCGTGCTGTCGAACTCGTTCGGCTTCGGCGGCACCAATGCCACGCTGGTGTTCAGCCGGCTCGATGCGCAATGATTTGAGTCGGTCATGCCCCGCGGAGGCGGGGCATCCAGTACGCCGCGGCCTCTCTATTTATCACGACCGTCTCTGGAATACTGGATCGCCCGCCTGCGCGGGCGATGACGTCGAAAAATGGGAGCGACGGCTGCAATGCAGGGACTAATGAAAGGCAAGCGCGGTCTGATCATGGGCATCGCCAATGATCACTCGATCGCCTGGGGCATGGCCAAGACGCTGCGCGCCCACGGCGCCGAGCTCGCCTTCACCTTCCAGGGCGACGCGCAGGGCAAGCGGGTCAGGCCGCTGGCGGAGTCGCTCGGTGTCGACACCGTGCTGCCTTGCGACGTCGAGGACATCGCCAGTGTCGATGCGCTGTTCGCGGCGTTGCGCGCGAAATGGGGGCAGCTCGATTTCGTGATCCACGCGATCGGCTTTGCCGACAAGAACGAGTTGAAGGGCCGCTACGCCGACACCAGCCGCGAGAACTTTTCGCGTACCATGGTGATTTCCTGCTTCTCTTTCACGGAAATCGCCAAGCGCGCCGCCGACATGATGCCGGCGGGGGGCTCGATGATCACGCTGACCTTCGGCGCCTCGATGCGCGCGATGCCGAACTACAACGTCATGGGTGTCGCCAAGGCGGCGCTGGAAGCCTCGGTACGTTATCTCGCCGCCGATTTTGGCCCGCGCGGCATCCGCGTCAACGCGATCTCGGCAGGGCCGGTGCGCACGCTCGCCGGCTCCGGCATTGGTGAGGCCCGCGCGATGTTCGCATTCCAGCAAAAGCATTCGCCGCTCGGCCGCGGCGTGACGCTCGATGAGCTCGGCGGCTCGGCGCTGTATCTGCTGTCGGAGCTGTCAGGCGGCGTCACCGGCGAGGTGCACTATGTCGATTCCGGCTACAACATCATCCTGATGCCGAAGCCGGAAGATTTGAAGACGCTGGAATAAGCGAAGGCTCTGTAGGGTGGGCAAAGGAGCGCAAGCGACGTGCCCACCACTTCTGTCACCATCGCGGAAACGTGATGGGCACGGCGCGAATGTGCCTTTGCCCACCCTTGATCTCTCAACCCGCCGCGATCTTCTCGGCGCGCTGGAACGCCGGCCGGGCCACGCAGCGGGCGATGTAGGCGTCGAAACTGGGGCGCGGCGGCACCATCTTGAACATCCGCACCGCAAAGTTCAGCCCCGAGCCGATCACGATGTCGGCGGCCGTGAACTCGTCGCCGAGGATCCATGGTCCCTTGGCCAGCGCGGCGTCGAGGACGTCGAATACCTGCGTCGCGCTGCCCCAGGCGGCCGTGAAGGTGGGTACCTCGAGCTTGGTGAAGATCTGGATCAACCCGGGCTCGATGCAGCCTGGCCCGAAGAACAGCCATTGCAGATATCGCGCGCGACGCGGATCGGTTGGCGCAGGCGCGAGCTTCGTCTCCGGGTAGCGATCGGCGACATAGGCGCAGATCGCGGCCGCCTCGCCGAGCGCAGCGTCGCCGTCGACCAGGGCCGGCACCTTGCCCATCGGATTGATCTTCAAATACTCCGGCGCCTTCTGCGCGCCCGTCGTGATGTCGGTCAGCACGCGCTCATAGGGCAGGCCGGTTTCCTCCATCAGCCAGAGCGCGGAGAAGGAGCGCGAGCGGGGCGACCAATAGAGCTTGATCATGGGAGCGGACCTTTCATCGGGACGCGATTTTCCTCGTGCATCGCGCGTCTTGTGCTGCTTGGCAAGTCGCTACGGCTCGGGTGACGATGCATGTTTCACGCAAGGTGTTGGTCAATTCTCCCTTTCCAAACAGTTTGATGCAACGTCATCGAAATGCACAAGGCGCTGAAAATGAGCCCGCGATGGCCGCGCGCATGTCGCAGACGCTTCGGTCGATGGTCGATCTCTGCGAGAAGATGGACGCTCTTGCGCTGAAGCCTGGAAAGCGCGGCCCCTACCAAAAGCGCGTTGCCGTCACTCTCTAAAGGCCGTGACGCGGATTTCGACGTGCATCTTAGGGTCGCCAAGCACCGCGACGCCTAGGCACGTCCAGATCGGCTTATGATTGGGCATGCGAAGGCGAAACTGCCGCGCCATCTCCGCTGTAGCTGCAAGGATCGTCCCGTCCGGTTCCGGCGTATGGTATGAGTTGACGTGAGCGACGTTTGCCCAATCAAGCCCGACCTCATTCAGCATGAAGGCCACATTATCGAAGGCTCGATTGATCTCTGCCTCAATCGGAACGTCGACCGGGAAATCGAGCGTATCAGGATGCCAGCCGCCCTGGCCGGATAACTCGACCCGGCCATCGGTCTCCAGCACCATCGAATAGCTGTAGTCTCTGGCGTTCTTTTCACCCCAAGCGCCCGGAGAATGAAGCTTGAACCTCGGCACGTTGCTCTCCCGTCGCGAGCATCGCGAGGCTATCGCAGGCAGGCCTTGATTTCAAACTGAGACACTACCTGGCAATCGATCGACGCCCTTCTTTCTGCGCCACCGATAGCACTTCATCATGAAGCCCGTTGCCGTCGCGACCTCCTCCTTCTCGAACACAAAGCCCTCGCGCTCGTACCAGCGCCAGGCCTTTTCGTTCTCGCGCACGCAACGCAGGACGATTTCGTCCGGCAACTGCGTTCGCGTGAACGCGAGCAACTGATGGCCGAGCGAGCGTCCCTGATAGCGCGGTGCGACGAAGAGCTGGTCGAGATAGAGGTTCGGCAGATGCAGCGCCAGCATGGCGGCGATCGCACCGTCATCATCGGCGACAAAGAGGCTCCAGCCACCCTCGATCTCGCGTCGCACCCGCGCGCGCAGGTTCGCGAGCAGGAAATTGCTCGCCTCCGCCAGGCCGGTCGAGACCCAGCTCTCCATCCAGACACGGGCGATCTCGTCGTATTCGTGCGGCTCGGCGGGACGGATGACCGGAGTGGACATGGGGATGATCTGCCGCGTCGATCAGGCCCTGGCACTGCGCGGTATGGTGCTCGCCGCATGCCGTGCGCGCACCTTGCCGGCCGACAGGCACACCACTTCGGAGATTTGCAGGAGCTGCCGCGCCAGGGGGCTGGTCCTGCGCCAGACCATGCCGATGGTGCGCGAGGGCTGCGGATCGGCGAAGCGCGCGACCGACACGGAGGCCGACCGCGTCTCGACCGGCAGGGCCATTTCCGGGATCAAGGTCACGCCGATGCCGGCGCTGACCATCTGAACCAGCGTCGACAGCGAATTCGCATCCAGCATCTCGCGCGGCGGGGCCGATTGCATGTTGCAGAACGACAGCGCCTGGTCGCGGAAACAATGCCCCTCCTCCAGCAGCAGCAGGCGCATCTCACGCATCATCTCGCGTGAGGGCACCGGAGTTCCCTCATCCGTGCCCGGCCGCACCAGCAGAAACTTTTCCTCGAACAGCGCGACTTCCGTCAGCGAGGCTTCCGAGACCGGCAGGGCGACGATCGCCGTGTCGAGCCGGCCTTCGGTCAGCTCCTGGATCAGCTTGGGTGTCATCGTCTCGCGGACGCGGATGTCGAGCTCCGGATGCAGGCGCGTGAGGTTCTTGGTGATCGTCGGCAGCAGATAGGGCGCGATCGTCGGGATCATGCCGATGCGCAGGCGGCCGGCGAAGCGGTCGCGCGAGGCGCGCGCGAAATCGCCGAGCTCATCGACCGAGCGCAGGATTTCGCGGACGCGCTGGGCGAGTTCCTCGCCGAAGCGCGTGAGTGCGACCTGGCGCGCGCTGCGTTCGAGCAGCAGGCCGCCGAGCGTCTCTTCCATTTCCTTGATCTGCATCGACAGCGCCGGCTGCGAGATCGAGCAGGCTTCCGCCGCGCGCCCGAAGTGGCCGAGACGCGCCAGCGCATCGAAATATCGGAGCTGCCGCAGCGTCAGATTGATCATCAGAAAATCCTATCGCAGCGATCATTAAAGTCAACTTTACCTGATAAGAGGCAGCGCCTAGAGTCGTTTGACCTGGGTCATGGCGAAGTTCGACGCCACCAGAGGAGGTATTCATGGACGATCAAGCAAAATGCCCGTTCACGGGCGGAAAACCCGCACCCTCGAACCGCGAGTGGTGGCCGAATCAACTGGATGTCCAGGTCCTGCACCGGAATTCCGATCTGTCGGATCCGATGGGCAAGGACTTCGACTATGCCAAGGAATTCAAGACGCTCGACCTGAATGCGGTCGTCAAGGACCTGCATGCCCTGATGACCAACTCTCAGGAGTGGTGGCCGGCCGACTTCGGTCACTATGGTGGCCTGATGATCCGCATGGCCTGGCACAGCGCGGGCACCTACCGCATCACCGACGGTCGCGGTGGCGCAGGTGCTGGTCAGCAGCGCTTCGCGCCGCTGAATAGCTGGCCCGATAACGCCAATCTCGACAAGGCTCGCCGGCTGCTCTGGCCGATCAAGCAGAAGTACGGCCGCAAGATCTCGTGGGCCGACCTGATGGTCCTCGCCGGCAACGTCGCGCTGGAATCGATGGGCTTCAAGACGTTCGGTTTTGCGGGTGGCCGCGCCGACGTCTGGGAGCCTGAGGAATTGTATTGGGGTCCCGAAGGCACGTGGCTGGGCGATGAACGCTACAGCGGCGAGCGCCAGCTCGCCGAACCGCTCGGCGCGGTGCAGATGGGCCTCATCTACGTCAATCCCGAGGGGCCGAACGGCAAGCCGGATCCGGTCGCGGCCGCCAACGACATCCGTGAGACGTTCTTCCGCATGGCGATGAATGACGAGGAGACCGTCGCGCTGATCGCCGGCGGCCACACCTTCGGCAAGACGCACGGTGCAGGCGACCCGTCCCTCGTCGGGCCGGAGCCGGAAGCCGGTGCGCTGGAGGATCAGGGCCTCGGGTGGAAGAGCAAGCACGGTACGGGCATCGGCGCTGACGCGATCACCGGCGGCCCGGAAGTCACCTGGACGCAGACGCCGACGAAGTGGAGCAACTACTTCTTCGAGAACCTGTTCGGTCACGAATGGGAGCTGACCAAGAGCCCGGCCGGCGCGCAGCAGTGGAAGGCCAAGAGCACTGAGGCGGTCATTCCGGACGCGTTCGACAAGTCCAAGAAGCATGTGCCGACCATGCTCACGACTGATCTCTCGCTGCGTTTCGATCCGGCCTATGAGAAGATCTCGCGGCGCTTCCTGGAGAACCCGGATCAGTTCGCGGACGCCTTTGCCCGCGCCTGGTTCAAGCTTACCCACCGCGACATGGGCCCGATCGCGCGCTATCTCGGCCCGCTGGTGCCGAAGGAGACGTTGATCTGGCAGGATCCAATTCCGGCCGTCGATCATGAGCTCGTCAGCGAGCAGGACGTCGCGGGGCTGAAGACGAAGATCCTGGCTTCCGGCCTCTCGGTGTCCGAGCTGGTCTCGACGGCCTGGGCATCGGCCTCGACATTCCGCGGCTCCGACAAGCGCGGCGGCGCCAATGGCGCGCGCATCCGCCTTGCTCCGCAGAAGGATTGGGAGGTCAACCAGCCGGCCCAGCTCTCCAAGGTGCTCGGCAAGCTCGAGGCGATCCAGAAGGAGTTTGGCGCAGGCAAGAAGAAGATCTCGCTTGCCGATCTCATCGTCCTCGGCGGTGGCGCCGCGGTCGAAAAGGCTGCGAAGGACGCCGGCGTCGACGTGAAGGTGCCGTTCACGCCGGGCCGCACGGATGCCTCGCAGGAGCAGACGGACGTTCCGTCCTTCGCGCCGCTCGAGCCGCGGGCTGACGGCTTCCGCAACTACGTCGGCGGCAAGCATCAGTTCCTGAGGCAGGAGGAAGCCCTGGTGGACCGGGCGCAGCTGTTGGGGCTCACTGCGCCCGAGCTGACGGCTCTCGTCGGCGGTCTGCGCGTGCTCGGCGCCAACGCAGGTGGCTCGAAGAACGGCGTCTTCACGGAGAAGCCGGGGACGTTGACCAACGATTTCTTCGTCAACCTGCTCGACATGAGCACGCAGTGGGCGCCGGCCGCCAACGGCGCGTATGAGGGGCGTGACCGCAAGACCAATGCGGTCAAGTGGACCGCGACCCGCGCCGACCTGATCTTCGGCTCGCACTCGCAGCTCCGCGCATTCGCGGAAGTCTACGCGAGCGGGGATTCGAAGCAGAAGTTCGCCAAGGACTTCGTGGCCGCCTGGACCAAGGTGATGAACGCCGATCGCTTCGATCTGGTCTGAGTAGCAGTTGCTGTTCACCTCTCCCACTTGCGGGAGAGGTCGACGCGAAGCGTCGGATGAGGGCTCGCTCCACACGGGGGCTCTCGCTTGGGGAGAGACCCTCTCCCCAGCCCTCTCCCGCAAGCGGGAGAGGGAGCGCATGTCGCCCAAGACGAACACAAACAAAAAGGGCGGCCTTTCGGCCGCCCTTCGCGTTTCTGATGTGCCGAGAGCTTACTCGCCGGCCGCTTCGCGCGGAGCCTGCTGGCCCTCAGCGGCCTTCTGCTTGGCCTCGAGGTCCTCGCCGGTCTGCTGGTCGACGGCCTTCATCGACAGGCGCGTCTTGCCGCGGTCGTCGAAGCCGAGCAGCTTGACCTTGACCTTGTCGCCTTCCTTGACGACGTCGGTGGTCTTCTGCACGCGGCTGGCCGCGAGCTGGCTGATGTGGACGAGGCCGTCCTTGGAACCGAAGAAGTTCACGAAGGCTCCGAACTCCATCACCTTGACGACGGTGCCGTCATAGATCTGGCCGACTTCGGGCTCGGACGCGATCGACTTGATCCACTTGATCGCAGCCTTCATCGCCTCGCCGTCGCTGGAGGCGACCTTCACGGTGCCGTCGTCCTCGATGTTGACCTTGGCGCCGGTCTTCTCGACGATCTCGCGGATCACCTTGCCGCCGGTGCCGATCACTTCGCGGATCTTGTCGGTCGGGATCTTGAAGGTCTCGATGCGCGGCGCGTATTCGCCGAGCTCGGCGCGGGCCGCGGTCAGGGCCTTCGCCATCTCGCCAAGGATGTGGATGCGGCCTTCCTTGGCCTGGCCAAGGGCGACACGCATGATCTCCTCGGTGATACCCTCGATCTTGATGTCCATCTGGAGCGAGGTGATGCCCGCTTCCGTGCCGGCGACCTTGAAGTCCATGTCGCCGAGATGGTCCTCGTCACCGAGAATGTCCGAGAGAACCGCGAAGCGCTTGTCTTCGAGGATCAGGCCCATCGCGATGCCCGCGGTCGGCCGCTTCAACGGCACGCCGGCGTCCATCAGCGCGAGCGAGGCGCCGCAGACCGACGCCATCGACGAGGAGCCATTGGACTCGGTGATCTCCGACACCACGCGCGTGGTGTAGGGGAATTCGTGGTGCGGCGGCAGCACGGGATGGATCGCGCGCCAGGCGAGCTTGCCATGGCCGATCTCGCGACGCTTGGTGCCGCCGAGACGGCCGGTCTCACCGACCGAGTAGGGCGGGAAGTTGTAGTGCAGCAGGAACGTCTCCTTGTACGTTCCCGACAGCGCGTCGATGTACTGCTCGTCCTCGCCGGTGCCGAGCGTGGTCACGACCATCGCCTGGGTCTCGCCGCGGGTGAACAGCGCCGAGCCGTGGGCGCGGGGCAGCACGCCGACTTCGGCGACGATGTTGCGGACCGTCTTGGAGTCGCGACCATCGATGCGCTTGCCGGTGTCCAGGATGTTCCAGCGAACGATCTTGGCCTCAAGCTCCTTGAACACGCCCGCGACGCGCAGCTTGTCGTACTTCGGCTCCTGCCCTTCAGGGAAGTAATGGGCGATCACCTTTTCCTTGACCTTGCCGACCGCGGCGTAGCGATCCTGCTTGACGGGAATGGCGTAAGCGGCGCGCAGCTCCTGCTCGACGAGGCCGAGCATTTCCTTTTCGAGCGCCGAATTGTCGATGACGGTGACTTCGCGCGGCTCCTTGGCGGCCTTCTCGGCGAGCTCGATGATCGCGTTGATCACCGGCTGGAAGTGGCGGTGGCCGAACATCACGGCGCCGAGCATGATGTCTTCGTTGAGCTCCTTGGCCTCCGATTCCACCATCAGCACGGCGTCGGCGGTGCCGGCGACCACGAGATCGAGCTGGGTCTCGACCATCTCGTCGAGCGTCGGGTTGAGGATGAACTCGTCATTGGCGAAGCCGACGCGCGCAGCACCGATCGGGCCCTTGAACGGAGCGCCGGACAGGGTCAGCGCAGCGGACGATGCCACCAGCGCGACGATATCGGGGTCGTTCTCCATGTCGTGCGACAGCACGGTGGCAATCACCTGGGTCTCGTTGCGCCAGCCGTCGACGAACAGCGGACGGATCGGGCGGTCGATCAGGCGGGAGACCAGCGTCTCCTTCTCGGTCGGACGGCCCTCGCGCTTGAAATAGCCGCCGGGAATGCGGCCCGCGGCATAGGCCTTCTCCTGGTAGTCGACCGTCAGCGGCAGGAAGTCGACGCCTTCGCGCGGCGCCTTCGCGGCGACGACGGTGGCGAGCACCACGGTCTCGCCGTAGGTCGCGAGGACGGCGCCGTCGGCCTGGCGTGCGACCTTGCCGGTTTCAAGCTTAAGAGGGCGTCCGCCCCAGTCGATCTCGACTGAATGCTTATTGAACATAGATGTCTTCTTTCATGGGTTCTCGAAAGAGGAGACGCGTCGAAAAACAAAAACCATGCGCAAGATTGCGGGACGCTGATCGAAGCGGGTGATCAGCGTCCTGCGATCCTGCCATGGTTTTTGGATTTCGGATGGCGTCCATCCTTTCGGGTCATACGGGCGCCTTGCCCGTTGCGCCCAGCCGCCGGATTGCTGCTGGACTGGTCAGTCGGCACGAGCGCGAACGCCGTATCGCGGCCTTCGACCATCATGCCCGGATGCGAATCGGTATTGGCCCGCACCCGACATGCGCGTGAGCCTCGATCAAAAACCTTGAAAAAAGTGCTTTCGTTCGAAACCACGCGCAGAAACGCGCGCCGGTGGCGCGCGCAAGAGCTCTTAACGACGAATGTTATGCTTCTCGAGCAGCGCCTTGTACCGCGCCTCGTCCTTCTTCTTCAGGTAATCGAGGAGCGAACGGCGCGTCGACACGAGCTTCAAGAGGCCGCGGCGCGAATGATTGTCCTTCACGTGGGTCTTGAAATGGTTCGTGAGGTTGTTGATGCGTTCCGAAAGGATCGCGACCTGGACCTCGGGCGAGCCGGTGTCGCCGGCCTTGGTGGCATTCGTCTTGATGACTTCCGCTTTGCGTTCTGCGGCAATCGACATCGTCAATTTCTCTCGTTGCGACCGGTGCTGGCAGTCAGGCCGGTCAGGTTGAACACACGCTTGGGGATGATTTCGCCATTGCCAACTTCAGCAAGCGCCAAAAGACGGCCTGCCACCGTGACATAGACTGTGCCGCTACAAGTGGGCGCATCCCGTCCGCGCAACAAAACGGCTTGGCCCCGATGGAGCCTTGCCGCATCAGCCCGAGTGACGGCCAGTGCCGGGATGTCGTCCAGCGCGGTCTCAACGGGCAAAAGCGCGTCGGCGAGGCTGCCCTCGCCGGACGCGGCTCTATGGCACAAAGCCTCCAACTGATCCAGCGGAATCATGTCGTTCTCGCCAAACGGGCCGACCAGGGTCCGCCGCAGCGCGCAGATATGGCCGAAAGTGCCGAGAATCCGGCCCATATCTCGGGCCAGGGCGCGGACATAGGTTCCCTTGCCGCATTCGGCCTCGAATACCGCTCGATCGCTATCTGGTTGATCGACAAGGGATAAATGGTGAATCTCGACCGGGCGGGGTGCCAGCTCCACGACCTCGCCGTCGCGTGCCAGGTCGTAGGCGCGCTCGCCCTGGACCTTGATCGCGGAATAGCGCGGCGGGACCTGCTCGATCACGCCGGTGAACCGGGGCAGCAGCGCCAGGATGGCTTCCCGAGTCGGACGCTGGTCGGAGCTGGCGGTCGCCCGGCCCTCGATATCGTCGGTATCGCGCTCTTCCCCCCAGCAGACGGTGAAGCGGTAGCGCTTGCGGCCGTCCATCACGAAGGGGACGGTCTTGGTGGCCTCGCCGAGTGCGATCGGCAGGCCGCCGGAGGCGAGCGGATCCAGCGTGCCGGCGTGGCCGGCGCGCTTGGCGTTGAACAGACGCTTGAGCACGGCGACGGCCTGCGTCGAGGTCATCCCGATCGGCTTGTCGAGCACGACCCAGCCGTGCACGTCGCGCCGGTCGCGGCGCGGCTGATTGTTCTTCTGCTGCTTGGCGCGCGGATCGTTGTTGACGCGGCGCTCCTGCGCATGCGGCGTGGCGTCGCTGCGCAGCTCGGCTAAATTATTTTTCTGCACGTCGCCCGAGTCAGCGTCTTCGGTGCCGATTGCACCGTGAGCCGGGTCCATCATCATTGTTCTTCTTCCCGATCCGAATCCGGATTCTGTTCCGGATCCTTGTCCAAGTCTTTTTGCACCGCAGGCGTTCGCAATAATTTCTCGATCCGTTCCGCTTCGTCGAATCGCTCGTCGACGCGGAAGCGAATGTCAGGTGCAAATTTCAGGTTAACGCGCCGCGCGACTTCGCCGCGCAGGAATTTCTTGTTGCGATCGAGCGCGGCAATCACGCGCTCGGTGTCGCGACCGCCAAGCGGCATCACGTAGATGGTCGCGAGCTTCAGATCCGGCGACATCCGTACCTCCGGCACGGTGATGATGTGACCTTCGAGATCCGCATCATGCACATTGCCTTGCGCCAGAATCTCGGCCATCGCGTGGCGAACCTGCTCGCCGACGCGCAGCTGCCGCTGCGAGCCGCCAGGCGCGGAGCTCTTTTTCTGATGGTGGCGGGGCATTGTCTGGAAAATCACCTCGTCATGCCCGTGATGGGACACCGGCATTGTCATTTGTCACGTCGAAACGAACGAGACATCGATGGCCGGAATGAATCCGGCCATCGCGCTCTCGCAATTTCAGTTCAAAAGGATCCGGTCGCTTCGGTAAGATTTGGACTTACAGGGAGCGCTGGATCGTCTCCACTCGATAACACTCGATCACGTCACCGGCACGCATGTCGTGGTAGTTCTCGAACGCCATGCCGCATTCCTGACCAGACTGGACTTCCTTCACTTCGTCCTTGAAGCGCTTCAGCGTCGACAGCTTGCCTTCGTGCACGACGACGTTGTCGCGGATCAGGCGCACATTGGCGCCGCGTTCCACGGTGCCGTCGGTGACGCGGCAACCGGCGACCTTGCCGACCTTGGAGATGTTGAAGATCTCCAGGATCTCGGCATTGCCCAGCATGGTTTCGCGCAGGGTCGGTGCGAGCAGGCCGCTCATCGCCTTCTTCACGTCATCCACGAGGTCGTAGATGATGTTGTAGTAGCGGATCTCGATGCCGTTGCGCTTGGCGGCCGCGGCCGCCTCCTTGTTGGCGCGAACGCTGAATCCGATGATCGCTGCGTTGAAGCCTTCCGCGAGCGTGACGTCGGACTCCGAGATGCCGCCGACGCCGGCATGCAGGATGCGGGCTGCGACTTCCTCGGTGCCGAGCTTCTCGAGCGAGCCGAGGATCGCTTCCAGCGAGCCCTGCACGTCGGCCTTGACAATCAGCGGGAACTCCTTGCGGCCCGCGGTCTTCAACTGCGACATCATCTGCTCGAGTGAGCCGCGCATGCCGGAGATCGAGGCTGCCGCGTTCTCGCGCTTCTGGTGCGCGCGGTAGCTGGTGATCTGGCGGGCACGGGCTTCGTTCTCGACGACCGCGAGACGATCGCCTGCCTCAGGCGGGCCATTGAAGCCGAGCACCTCGACCGGCACGGAGGGGCCGGCTTCCTGCACGGTCTCGCCCTGATCCGAGATCAGCGCGCGGACGCGGCCCATCTCGGCGCCGGCGACGATGATGTCGCCGACACGAAGCGTGCCGCGCTGGACCAGCACGGTGGCGACCGGACCACGGCCGCGGTCGAGCTTGGCCTCGATCACGGTGCCTTCGGCCGGACGCTCCGAATTGGTCTTCAGGTCGAGGATTTCGGCCTGCAGCGCGATCATCTCCAGGAGCTTGTCGAGATTGGTCTTGTTCTTGGCGGACACCTCGACGTCGACCACTTCGCCGCCGAAGGATTCGACCTGAACCTCGTGCTGGAGCAGTTCGGTGCGCACGCGCTCGGGCTTGGCGTCGGGCTTGTCGATCTTGTTGATCGCAACAATGATCGGTACGCCCGCCGCCTTGGCGTGATTGATGGCCTCGACCGTCTGCGGCATCACGCCGTCATCGGCCGCGACCACCAGCACGACGATGTCGGTGACCTTGGCGCCGCGGGCGCGCATCGCGGTGAACGCGGCGTGGCCGGGCGTGTCGATGAAGGTGATCTTCTTGCCGGTTTCGGGCGAAGACACCTGATAGGCGCCGATGTGTTGGGTGATGCCGCCGGCTTCGCCCGAGACCACATTGGCGTGACGGAGCGCGTCGAGCAGCGAGGTCTTGCCGTGGTCGACGTGACCCATCACGGTCACGACCGGCGAACGCGGCTCGGTGTCGGTGGAATCGTCGACGACGTCGAACAGGCCTTCTTCGACGTCGGAGGCCGCAACACGCTTCACGGTGTGGCCAAGCTCTTCGGCGATGAGCTGAGCGGTGTCGGCGTCGATCACGTCGGTGATCTTGTGCATCGCGCCCTGCTTCATCAGCATGCGGATGACGTCGACCGCGCGCTCGGACATGCGATTCGCGAGTTCCTGGATCGTGATCGCCTCCGGGATCGTCACCTCGCGGATCAGCTTTTCCTTCGGTTCGTTCGAGGCATGGCCCTTCAGGCGCTGAGTGCGGCGGCGGAACGAGGCGATCGAGCGCTCGCGCACCTCGTCGGCATTGAGCGCGGTGACGACGGTCAGGCGGCCGCGCTCCTTCTGCGGGCCGGGCTTGTGGGTGGTCTTGGGGGCCGCCACGGGACGTGCGGCGCCGCCAGGACCGCGACGGATCTGGCGCGGACCCTCGTCCTCGTCCGGTCCGGCCGCGACTGCGGGGGCGCGACCCGCCGGGCCGGCCGGCCGCTGTGTGGTCGTTGCGGGCCGGGCCGCGGAGGCCGTCGGCCGCGCAGTGGTGGTCCCGGGCCGCGGCGCAGGAGCGGCCGGTGCCGCCGTCGCGGTACGCGCGGGAGATTGCGGCTGCTCGCCTTCGCCAAAACGCTTCTTGGCCTCGATCTCGGCCTTCCGCTTGGCTTCGTCCTCGTGGCGATGACGCTCGTCCTCGGCCTTGCGGCGCGCTTCAGCGGCCTCGCGCTCGGCACGCTCGGCGCTTTCGCGAATGGCGCGGCGCTGGGCTTCTTCCTCGGCCTGACGGCGCTCTTCGACCTCGCGCAGCTTGGCATCGGCCAGCGCGCTGGCCGATGCCAAGCTGCGCGAGGTCGAAGAGCGC
>NZ_JBANBK010000048.1:0-64191 GCF_053572325.1 Bradyrhizobium sp. UFLA05-112
GGGCTCCTTGAGGTGCCAGACCTCGGCCGCCAGATCGTGGCGACGCAGCGTGACGCGAAACAGGAACCGCACCCCGGGCATGATCCGATTGCGGTTGCAGATGCTCATCCCGCTCTCGACGAGGTGCAGCTGAAAGCGGCGCACCTCGTCGGGCGTTGCCGTATCGGGCGAACGCTTCAGCCAGGCGGCGAACCGCTTGCAACTGTAAATGTGGGCACGCTGCGTGTGCGGGTTGAGCTTGCGCGCAGCCATGTCTTCAATCATACGCTGACGCAGCGGACTGACGGTGTTAGTATCGCTCATGGAGAGCTCCTTCCTGATTGAGGCTGAGAACACCTCGATTCTCAGGACAGGGGCTCTCCACTGCTACCACTATTATACACTCTCAACCGGCTACCGGCCTCTCGGCTCTTGCCCCCGCGCAGCGGGCTGGAGCGCAGCGACTTCGTGCATTGGCCCGTCTCTGGCCTGTTGTGAGATCTGCTTCAGTGCCGCTCCAAGGATGAAGCGGACATCCACCTTCACTGAACTAGGCTGACCCGAGGGAGCTAACAGCGAACTCGGCTTCAATCCGCAGGCGGACACTCCGGGCATGTGTCGTCGATCGACTCCAGCAACTCGGCGACCGCGACGGTGCCCGCCTCTGGGGAGACCTTCGACCGGGGGGTGCCGACGGGCAATATTGAAAGCGCAGTCCCTGGCGTGTGGATCGGCGCGGTCCTGCATCCAACCGTGCTCCTCACATTCGCGGATCGCTCCCGCTTCGAGAAGAATACTTCGCGCCCACCCCTCAATCGTGCGAATGGCCGGCCGCCGCTCCTTCATCATCAGCATCGAAACCGCTCCTGCCATACGTGCGCTCATGGTTCCGAAGGCCTAACACACGGCAGAGATTCGCAGATAAGGGGGCCGCGGTTTGTCCACCCCCGTTCCGGATGAATTGGCTATCCTCGATACCGGCCTCTGCTCGATCAGTACTGATGGGTGGGCCATGGCCAGCCTTTACCCGTCGCATCAGGCTTGTTCGCCTACTGGCTGAGCGTCTTTATCCGGCGTCTCATCTGATTAAGTGCGCCAAGAAGGACTCGCAGGCTTCCTCGGCTTCAGAAAGCGTTTCGAAGGGGGACCCGATTACCTTGATGGCGGGTCTGCTCGGATAGATGGGTCGCCACGAGGCCAAAAAGCCGGGCTTCCCGTGAAGCCCGGGACCGTTATGGCTCTCGAAGCTGATCACAAACGAAAAGCCGCGGCTGCTTGCGCTCCAGACTTCCAGATCCTTTATGGGACTAACGACGCGGGTGAACTGCATTAGGCATCCGACCTGAACCGGCCCCTTGAGAGAAGGGATCGCTTCGTTGATTCGGAAAATGCAGGGCTGCTGTCGTAGCGGCTGTTTTCCCCAGCCGCTTCTGTGTCCGGAATCAAACAGTCAGGCGTCTGTGTTTAGGCTAGCCTGCCGGTTGATACGGAGAATGCGACATTGGCAATGGCAAAGTGAAGTGGTTCAACGCAACCAAAGGCTATGGCTTCATTCAACCTTATGATGGCGGCCCAGATGTCTTCGTCCACATCAGTGCTGTCGAGAAAGCCGGCTATACAACCTTGGCCGAAGGCGCACGTATCAGCTATGAGCTGAGGGCGGGGCGCTCGGCCAAAATGTCCGCGGAAAGTCTGCAAATTGGGTGACGGGGATGGAAGCACCATCCCGTGGAAAGGACCACCACGGGAGCGACTCACTCAGGATATCGAGCGACCGTGGTGGCAATCTGAAAATAGGCCGGCTGCTTCGCAAAGGCAGTGATCCGATGACCGACCAGCTTGGAGAGGCGCAAAGGCGCCGGCATCAAGCCGAAGAATTTCGCGCCAAGGCCGGCCTGATGTCCGATGCCGAGACGCGCGCTCAATACCTCAGACTTGCGGGCGCGTACGATGCGCTGGCGGAAAACGAAGAGCGGATAGCGGGCAACTTCCTCACGCCCAGCAAACCGTGACGTCAATTGAGTGTGCGCCGCTGCTTCCCGGCCCACACAGAGAGGCGCTTCCTCGGCCTTTGGCAGGTAGACACCGAACTGTGACGGCCGTCTATCCCCTCGGCTGTCCCAACGGCTAGCCGGCCTTGCCAAGTACGCCCATGCTGCAATCGAGGTGCAGCGCTAGTGCCGACGCGCCGACAGTAGCGGCTTTCTGGATCGGGGTCGAGGGACAGGCTCGGCGACGGGTGCGACGGCCAGTGTCATTCCTGTCGGATTGCCGCAGGATAGCTCACTTCGGCTTTCGGCGGCATAGTGGACCATACCCGGACTTGCCGCTGGCCAACCCGGTCGCGAATTGGACCCAAAAGCGACGTCGGGCAGCTTCCAATCTTGTCATCGGCACGAGAGGTCATTCAGGCTACCGGGGATCTGGAATACGCTTAGCCCGTGCCACGCGCCGCAGCACGCGCGACAGCTCCTCGGCCGCATAAGGCTTCTGAACGAGGTAGAATCCATGCCGACCCTCTTCAGCGAGGACTTCGCTGTAACCCGAGGTCAGCACCACCGGCACTTTGGGATGGCGACGCCGGATCTCCCGACCAAGGTCAACCCCGTTCATTCCAGGCATGATCACGTCGGAGAACACCACGTCGAATCTGTTGGCCTCGTCGAGAAGTTTGAGCGCCTCGGTCGCATTCGTCGCTAGGGTCGTGTCGTAGCCGAGGTCTGCCAGGATCTGGGTCGAGGACCGTCCAACTTCTATGTTGTCTTCCACTACGAGAACACGGGGACCCCGGTCGTTCTCGGACAGCGCGTCGGCTGGATTAACGTCGATCTCGAGCCGGTCTTTATTCGAGGCTGCCTCGCCCGCGGCGCGCGGAAGGTAGAGCGTAAAGGTGGTCCCCCGGCCCACCTCGCTTTTAACCGCGACGTCACCACTCGATTGTTTGGCAAAGCCGTAGACCTGGCTAAGGCCCAGGCCCGTGCCCTTACCCACTTCCTTCGTGGTGAAGAACGGCTCGAAGACATGCGCGAGCTTGTCCACCGGGATGCCTGAGCCTGTGTCGGTCAGCGAGACGGCCACGAAAGGGCTGCGATTGCCCGCGTGCCCGCGGACGGGCGGCATGCCAGCGATCTCCTCAATGCGGATGTGCAGCGAACCCTCGCCACCCATCGCGTCGCGCGCGTTCACAGCCATGTTGACCAGCGCCGTCTCGAACTGACTGACATCCGCTTCGATGAGGCAGCTCTCGCAAGAGATCTCCGTCCTGATTCGAATGCGCGATCCCACGATGGTGCGGAGCATGTCGCTGATGGCCTGCACGCGTTCGGACGCGTCGAACACCACGGGCTTGAGCGCCTGGCGCCGCGCGAACGCGAGAAGCTGACCGGTCAGCCTCGAGGCTCGATCTACGGTATCGGAGATCGCGTCCACGTAGCGGCGCCGGCGCTCCTCAGGGAGACCGGGCCGGCGCAAGAGGTCAGTGGAGCTCTTGATGATGGTGAGCAAGTTGTTGAAGTCGTGCGCCACGCCCCCTGTGAGCTGGCCCACCGCCTCCATCTTCTGTGCTTGGCGCAAAGCTTCCTCGGCCTCCATCAGCTCGGCGGTGCGCTCTACGACGCGGCGTTCCAGCGAAGCTGCAAGTTCCCGGATCTCCTGCTCCGCTCGCCTGCGCTCGACGGCCGTTCGGGTGCGATCAGCGACCTCGCGGATCAGCTCGAGTTCGTCGGGCGTCCACTCGCGCGCCGTTGCGTGGTTGAGGTAAAGCAGCGCAACGAAGCCGCCCTGTTCCGTCACGGGCATGTTTACGATGGACTGCGCGCTGATCGCTTTCAGGGCATCGGCCGTCGCGGCTGTTCGGGGGTCCTTTTCGGCATCGGGAAATACCACCGTCTCGCCACGCTTGAGGTCCTCGATATAAGAGCCGTAGTCGCGAAAGTGCAGCACGCCGGCAAGGCTCCTGATGCCCGGCGCGTTCCAGTCCCGCTCGATGGTGATCGTCTCGGCCGCCTTGTCGATCGTGCCATAGCCGGCCCGGCTTACCCCCAGTGTGCGCCCGAGGATCTCGGCCGCGGCGTAGGAAAGTTCGGCTGGGTCGTCGATGTCGCGAATGCGATCGGAAAGGTCGACGAGAGCGATGCGGCGCGCCTCGGCCAACCGACGGTCTGTCTCGTCACGCGCGATCTTGATGAAGCCCCGCCCACGGCCCTGGTCATCCGGCGGCAGGGACCGCATCGACCCGCTCAGGAACACACGCGACCCGTCCGCGCGCTCATGCCAGCGCTCGTCAGGGGCGAAGCCCTCGTTGCGCGCCTTGAAAGCCTCAGCCTCGGGCTGCCCAGATGCGCGGTCCTCGGGTATGAAGATCGCGTCGGCCGAACGACCCGTCATATCGGCGGCCGTCCAGCCGAAGATCGCTTCGGCACCCACCGACCAGCTTGTGACGCGGCGCTCCGGGTCAGTGGCAATGATGGCGTAGTCTGCGGCGCTCTCGACGACGAGCCGCAGTCTCTCTTCACTCGCCCGTAGCGCTTCGAGTCTGGCGCGGGCCTCGTACTGACGGAGCCGGCTGCGCAGCGCCGAACGCGCGAGGCTGACCAGGGTCGTCGGGTGAAAGGGGCGCTCAAGAAACGTGACGTTGCCCAGCATGTCGAGAAAGCGATGCGCAGTCGGATTGCGCTCCAGTCCGCCGCCCCCCGTCGTGAGCAGCACGAAGGGCATGTCCGACCAGTCTTCCTGATTGGTGAGCCAGGCACTGAGCGGCGCGAGATTAGTCGTGGCGAGCGCTTCCTCGGTGACCACGACCAAGGCGGCGCCCACATTGAGTCCCACGATTAGGGCAGGGAGGGACGGGCAGGGATCAGCAGTGAGACCCGCCTCGCGCAGGATCGCGGACGCAAGAAGAGCGTCGCGACCTCGCGGCGCGAGGACGAGAGCTCGCTCCGAGACCGTGCTGCGCTTCACGCTTCCTCCGCCTTGAGCAGGTCCGGCCCCTCGCCGACCAGCGCGGGTACGCCGGCCAGGACACCTTGGAAGTTCGTGAGCGGCGCCCCGAGGGTGATTCCGCGCCCGCCGATGCGGAACTCTCGGATCGTGTCCTCATGCGGGCCGGTCCGCTTCTTGACAACCGAAATCGCCCGGCGCACGCGGCCTAGCGCCTCGAAGTACCGCAGCAGGATCACGGTGTCGGCGAGATAGGTGACGTCTACGGGCGCCTTCATGTCGCCGACGAGCCCATGCTGGGCGACGATGAGAAACGTTGTGGCACCTCGCCTGTTTAGGTACTGCAAGAGCTCATGCATGTGGAGCACCAAGGCGTGCTCGCCACGCATGGCGGCTTGGTAACCGTTGAGGCTATCGATCACCACCGTCTGAGCGCCGTGAGTCTCGACGCAGCGTCGCACGCGCGAGGAAAATTCACCAGGCGTCAGCTCAGCTGCGTCGATTTGCTCGATGATGAGCTGCCCGGCATCGACCATCGCCTGAAGATCGATCTTCAGGCCCTTCGCGCGCTCGAATAGGATGCCCAACTCCTCGTCGAAGACGAACATGGCCGCGCGCTCGCCGCGATTTGCTGCGCCTTGGATGAAGGTGAGCGCAAATAGCGACTTGCCCGTTCCCGCCGGGCCGAGAACAAGGACGCTCGAGGCACGCTCGACACCGCCGCCAAGGAGCGCGTCTAGTTCGCCGGTCTCGGTCCTGAGAACGTCACGCGAGTAATCTGCCTTGTGCTCGGCCGAGACGAGTCGTGGGAAGACCTGAACGCCGCCCGTCGCAATGGTGTAGTCGTGAAAGCCGCCCCGAAACCTCCGCCCACGATATTTGACGACGCGCACCCGCCGCCGCTCGGCACCGTACTCGGGCGCGGTTTCTTCCAGGCGGATCACGCCATGCGCAACCGAGTGCACCGTCTTGTCAATTAGGTCGGTAGTGAGGTCGTCGAGCAGGAGAACGGTCGCGTTGGCCTTTGCAAAATAGTGCTTGAGACTCAGGATCTGGCGCCGGTAGCGCAGCGAGCTCTGGGCGAGCAGCCTGATCTCGGAGAGGCTGTCGAGCACGACCCTCTGCGGCTTCACGCGCTCGACGGCCTCGAAGATGCGCTTCGTCGTCTCGCCGAGCTCCAAGTCGGAGGAATAGAGCAGGCTCTGTTGCTGGTTCTCGTCGAGCAAGTTCTCGGGCGGAATCAGCTCGAAGACTTCAATGGCCGACAACTCCCACCCGTGCGAGGTGGCGCCGGCGCGCAACTCATCCTCGGTCTCGGAGAGAGTGATGTAGAGGCAGCACTCGTCAGCCTCCGCTCCCGCGATCAGGAACTGCGTCGCGACTGTCGTCTTGCCGGTGCCCGGGGCACCTTCGAGAAGGAATGCGCGTCCACGCTGAAGTCCTCCTCCCAGCACGTCATCCAGCCCCTCGATGCCTGTCCTTGCTTGACGCTCGATCCGTTGCGACACTCTATTGTCCGATCCTTGCTGCCTTTTTCCACACTGTCATACGCTCGGCCGGCCGCGAGCGAGCGGGCTGGTCGGCGGAAACGGAGACGCCTGGCGCAAAGCACCCCGCGGCTGCGGCATTGACTGTTTATTAGGAAGGTGGCGAGATGAGCGCGACCATCCGAAGGCACAAACGCTCGCGCCCTAAGCTGGGTTCCAGTGTACCTGCAGCCCTCAACCATCTCCCTATCGAGGACACCGCTCACTCGATGTCTGCTAGTGTTTGCGTGGGTAGCTCCTCAAGATCGTGGGAGCCCTAACAGGGCCCCAACTCCATGGCACTCGCGTGCCGGGCGGAGGAGCCGTCCACAGCATCTGGATTCATGCAGGCTTATGCGGCTTGGATTAAGGCCAACGCCAGGTCGTAGCCGACGAACCATCGGCTGCGGGCCCGCAATGCTGCTATAGAAGGATCGGGTTATGAGCAAGACGAAGGCGAGTTCATCCGACGCGGCTCTGCGAAAGCTCGATGGCCTGCTTCCAGATCTTGAGGCTCTCTACAAGGACGTGCACTCGCATCCCGAGCTGTCGATGCAGGAGACGCGGACGGCGGGCCTGGCGGCCGACCGGCTTCGCGACGCCGGCTACGAAGTGACAACGGAGATCGGCAAGACGGGTGTCGTGGGCATCCTGCGCAACGGCGATGGGCCTACCGTTATGCTGCGGGCCGACATGGATGCGCTACCTGTCCAGGAGGCGACCGGCCTGCCGTACCAGAGCAAGGTAACCATGATCAATCGGGACGGTGAAACCGTTCCCGTCGCGCATATGTGCGGCCACGACATGCACGTCACTTGGCTCGCGGGCGCCGCAAAGCTGCTCGCCGAGGCGCGGCCGACCTGGCGCGGCACGTTGATGGCGGTCTTTCAACCCGGCGAAGAGACGGCGGAAGGGGCGCAAGCCATGATCGACGACGGGCTGTTCAAGCGTTTTACCAAGCCGGATGTGGTCCTTGGCCAGCACGTCATGGTAGGGCCGTCTGGGACTGTCGCCGGACGTCCGGGCGCCATTACCTCCGCCGCAGACAGTCTGCAGATCCGTCTCTTCGGCCGCGGTGCGCATGGCTCGATGCCGCAGGCAAGCATCGACCCCGTGGTCATGGCGGCTGCGACGGTGATGCGGCTGCAGACCATCGTTTCGCGCGAGGTGGCCGCTGCCGAGGCGGCGGTCGTCACCGTCGGAGCGCTGCAGGCGGGCACCAAGGAGAACGTCATTCCCGACGAGGCCATCATCAAGCTCAACGTGCGGACCTTCGATGAAGGCGTGCGCAAGCGAGTGTTGGCCGCGATCGAGCGGATCGTCAACGCCGAAGCCGAGGCTTCGGGCGCGCCACGTAAGCCAGAGATCACCGCCTTGGACCATTATCCTCTGAATTTGAACGATCAGGACGCGAGCAAACGGGTGGTTGATGCGTTCCGGGCGTATTTCGGGAGCGAGAGGGTGCGGGAGACGGGGCCTGCGCCGGCGAGCGAGGACTTCGGATCGTTCGGGACCGAGTGGCATTCGCCCTCGGTGTTCTGGTTCGTTGGCGGCACCGATCCGGAAGTCTATGCTAAGGCCAAAGGGGCGAACAAAATCAACGAACTTCCGGTGAACCACAGTCCGAAATTTGCGCCCGTTCTCCATCCCACGCTAAGAACTGGCGTTGAAGCGCTGGTCGTCGCGGCGCGGGCCTGGTTGGCATCGTGATGCCGTCGCAGTTGATGGAGATCGGCAATTCGGGGACACAACGTTGTGGAGTCGCTTCCGTATCTGCTTGATCTTGCGGGCACGTTCGTCTTTGCATTGAGCGGGGCGATGGCGGGCGTCAGGCACAAGCTGGACCTATTCGGCGTGCTGGTGCTGTCGTTCGTGGCAGCGAACACGGGTGGAATAACCCGCGATGTCCTGATCGGAGCCGTTCCGCCCGGAGCTATCGACGACTGGCATTATTTGGGCGTGTCGCTCGCGGCCGGGGCCATTACATTCTTCTTCCCGTTGGTTGTCGTGCGGCGTTGGAATCCCGTGCTGCTGTTCGACGCCGCGGGCCTGGCGCTGTTCGCGGTGTCCGGAGCGCACAAGGCGCTCGCGCACGGACTGAACCCTGTCATGGCGACCTTGCTCGGCATGCTGACGGGAATCGGCGGCGGCGTGGCCCGGGACGTTCTGCTGGCCGAGATTCCGGTCGTGCTGCGCGCAGAGCTTTACGCCGTGGCGGCGCTGCTTGGCGCGGCGGTCGTCGTGATTGCCGCAAAACTCCAACTTCCTTCTGGACCTGCCGTGCTGGTGGGGGCGGCGCTGTGCTTCGGTCTCCGAATCGTCGCGATGAAGCGAGGCTGGAAGCTTCCGGTCGCGGTTCTGGGCACGCAAAGTACCGAAGACGGTGACAAGCCATCGAGATGACGTCGAGGATCTGAGGCAGCTTCCATTCTTTACTCCTCGATCGCCGGGAAGATGATGCGCGTCGACGATCTGGCCCAGATCCCGCCGGCCTATCCGACCTTTGGAGGGATCCTGGCTCGTGCTGCGTTGATGGCGGCAGGACAGCTTGGCCTGAACGTCGGTTGGCAGGCCGAACAATTGGACGGCGCGCAGGCTGTAGAGCCGCGATCAGGATCCGGTGCTGAGGTGAGGCTCGTCAACTTGAGACGACCAATCGATGATGAAATGCACGGCGAAAAATTTGCGGCGTCGTGAAGCCCAGCGCCAGCGCAATGTCCGCGTTGGCGAGCTTGGTCGTGCGCAGATATTTCAGCGCCGTGTGTGTCCGGAGCTCATCCAGGAGGCCGCGAAAAGAGATGCCTTGCTGCCGAAGCTGACGCCGCAGCGGGCGGTCGCTGATGTCGAGCACTTTCGCCACATCGGCAAGGGTTGGAGGGTTGGCGATATCACGCAGCAGAAGTGCGCGGATTTCCCCGGCGATCCCAACTCGTAATTTCAGTTCGTCCAGCAGATTATCGCAAAGTGCAACGACCATCGGATAGCTCGTGTTGTTTCCGAGATGGGCGGCCTGGTCCAGCCAATCCGAACGAAAAACGATGCGGTTGAGCCGGCGCTCGAAATGTACCGGACATCCGATCGAATCCGCGGGCAGCCCTAAACCATCGGCTTCAGAATAGGTCAGGCTGACGTGATCGGGAGCGAATGCGGCGCCCATGAGGCGTCGCTCGAGCAGAGTTTGCACGCCCATACCTGCTTTACGCTAGGCGCTGCGTTGTAACGCAGTCATTGCGCCTCGCAGATGGTGGTGAGACCCCGCAGACTGCGCCCTGGATGGCTTTGGTTTGTAGCGATAGGCCAGCCGCATTCAAGAAGAGAGTTCTCGCATTGTTCTCGGGAGAGACTCACAAGGCCGTCGCTGGTCAAGAGATTTCAAGCTCGACTGACGAAGAACCTTCTCGACCCTGCTACTGTATGCCAAAGTCTTCTCGGGCCGTACAACGGGACAAGGAAAATCCGAAATCATGTTTATGGACCGTGGAATTGCCGACGCCGGCGCGATGGGTGAGGGGACTCTGCCTGGTCATCGGTCGCGGCTTGTCAACCGACGGGCCTTTGTGTTCGGCTCCGCTGCCGGTCTCGCCGCACTGGGCCTGGCCGGTTGCGCATCCGACTACATGAGCCTGGCCGAGGCGGAGAAAGTCTACGGGCCTGTGCCCAACGAGAAATTCCCGATCCCTGCGGTCGATGTAAGTAAGATCAATCCGAAATATTTTCGCAAGACAGTGCGCTATGACAGCAATGAGGCGCCTGGTACGATTATCGTCGATCCCAGCAAGTACTATGTTTACCGCATTGAAGGCGAGGGAAACGCGACGCGCTATGGCGCCAATGTCGGCCGCGATGGGTTCCGGTGGAGCGGGGAGGCATATGTCGGGCGCAAAGCCGAATGGCCTACCTGGACGCCACCCAAGGAGATGATCGCGCGACAGCCGGAGGCGGGCAAATATGCTCGTGGTATGCCGGGAGGTCTTGACAATCCGCTTGGTGCCCGCGTGCTCTACCTCTATCAAAATGGGGCGTACACGCTTTACACGATCTATAGCACTAGCGACCCTGAAACGATCGGGAACGGCATTACGAGCGGCTGTACCGGCCTCCTCAGCCAGGACATGCTCGACCTCTATTCGCGAACGCCCGTCAAGACGAAGGTGATAGTGCTGCCGGCATAGGCAACGGCGTCGGTCCAGGCGCCGCCGGTAGCTCTCCGAGAGGCCCGTCGGCTTGACCTACGCCGCCTTGGCGCCGGCCGTCCGGCTATGAGCCTTGGGGGTGGTATCAGCTGCGATCTGTGCTCTGGTCCGCTTGGTGCGCGTGTGCCCATCGGTAAAATTCATCGAACGCGCGCCGCGGCTTAAATTGGTGTCGCGACGAAATCCGGACAGCAGGCTGGAGCGCTGCGTGCTCGTCGCGCAAGCCTCGCGCCGTGTTCATCGCGCCGAGCGCTGCAACGAGGTCGTTAAGTCCTTGGACTGTGTCGGTAGCCTCAAGAATGAATAGCGGCTGGCCGCGCTTCACATCCTGGCCAAGGCCAGCAGTTTCATCACCCACCCCGTGTATGGCGAGCAATGCAGCCACCTGGAGGTCACAATTTACAGCGGAGCCTCCTCCTTTTCATTCCGTCGAGGGTACCCCGCATCAGCCCTGGCTAGGCTCGCGGACCCTGACCCGTAGACGGGCTCGCGATGTGCAATCCCGAGATCGTTCAAGGCCCTTTTGGTGAACTATGGCGCATCACCCATTTGGTGAACTATGGCGCATCACCCAGCCGTTCGCGTTAATCTAGGCAGCGCGTTCCTTGTCTAAACGTTCGGCGGTCGGCGGCTTCTTGCACCTGTTTTTCGTAATTGCCGACCAACCTCTCAACACTATCGGCCCACATCCTCAGCAATGAAACCTGAAAGCGAAGCATTGGTTTCAGGGCATTCACGCCGATTGCTGTCGCTGCGGCAATTCGCCTTTGTGGGTCGCTCGTAGGGTTCTTGTCTGTCATGCTGTTCGCTCCTTAGCTGCGGTGCTATGGCCAAACTAAGCGTCGGTTAGCGCACCTTGCGACTCTAAACGCTCGGCCAGAACTTGTGCTGCTTTACGACGTCACGAGCACCTATTTTGAGGGCCAGGCGGAAGGCAATCCGCAGGCCCAACGTGGCTATTCCCGCGACCATCGGGTATCACCAAGATTAGTGACGTAGCGATAGAGAGCCGAACGCCTTATGTCCTCCTCGCTGACACCGCTATGGAGCAGCAAGTAGTTCCGCCAAGCGAACGCGCACGCGCCTTCTATAGCCTGAGAAGTCATGGGCTACTCCCAAACCTCAGAGAAAGACTGGCCGACATGATTTCGATCTCTTGCAAATAGCGGCAGTCGCTTACTTGAAGAGCCTGGATGAATTGCACACCTCGTTCTGGACTGCAAACAGCTCTCCGCAGCGCTTCGACAAATGCGCTTCGAGGGCGGCCTTGTGCGCGAGCAGATGGTCAAGGGCGCGGTACAGGCGGTCCTTGTTGACCTCCTCGTCGCCGAGCTGCAGCAGCTCGCAAAGCGCCGTCCGACGGTACCAATCCTCGGCAATGTGCAACTCGCTTGACGGCTCGCAGAACCGTGCCGTCACCAGAACAGCCGCCATCTTCGCCCAGGCGATACGTTCCTGGCCCACCGGCAGCAGTTGCCTGCACAGCTCCTCAAGGCCAGTTCCGCACCAGAGTGCGAGCGCCAGGTACACATCGCCGAACTGACGCGAGCGTTCGATGCGAATGCCCTTCAGACGCACCGGCACTGTTAAATCTTCGCTGCCGTCCTGGAACAGCTGCGCTTGCTCGGGAGCGCCTATCAGCCGGCGCGCCAGCGTCCGTGCCTCAATACGACCGCGTTCATCAAGCTCGCCAAGCTGCGCGACTGTCTGCTGAATAACGCGCCGCCCCACGCGAACGCTGCGAACCAAGCACCAATAACGATGAACCTTGCCGTCCTTCTTGCGAATCGTGTGGCGCAGATACATGCGCCATCACAACCAGAACCGCCGCGAAAGAAAATACCCAAGGTCGTCACTACACTCTCAAATGAGCCTTCCGCGACGACTAACCCATTGATCCGACTCACGCCGATTCTTGTGAAATCACCAAAACCGACCTCCAACTGCGCAAGTTGGGCTAGTTTCGCCTCTGTGAGAGCGAATGCTCGAGGAAGAAACGCAGCATTTCTCTCGTCGCATCCGGTCCGTCCGGATCGGTGTAGGAGCCGGCGGGGCTACCTCCCGACCATGCGTGTCCGGCTCCGTGGATTTCCCAGTGCTCGAGGATTCTCCGGCCGCCGAGGTCAGTATGGACTGTGCGGGTATAGGCATGCCCTCCCGGTACCCGTCCGCGATGCGCCTTCACCGTCGTGTTCGTCCCGCCGATTGACTGCCGGACAATGCGACCCCCGTTTTTCGAATGCACAGTGGTGTCGCAATCGCCGTGGAAGACGATCGTCGGAATGGGCGGGCCGTCGCTCGGCATTGCCTCGGACCCGCCGCCTTGCTTCATGGCGATCAGCGCGGAAGGAAGGTCGGTGGCGGCCCTGCAAGCTAGTCCGGAATGTATGCCGATCGCTGCGTACAGATCGCCGTACGTCGATCCCATGATGGCCGCGGCCGCGGCCCCGGCCGACAGTCCGGCGACGTAAACGCGATTTGGATCGACGGAATGGTCACGCATGATCTGGCGGGTGATCCCGGCGATCAGCGAGGGCTCGCCTCCGCCGCGTTGCTGGTCGCCCGGACGAAACCAATTCCAGCATTTCGCCTGGTTCGCTTCGGCCCGCTGCGCGGGATAGGCCACGAAGCAAGTCTGTTCTTCGGCGATGAAGTTCATCCGGGTGCCGGCGGCGAAATCCTCCGGCGACTGCGTGCAGCCGTGGAGCATGATCACCAGCGGAATGGCCTGTCCATGATAGCCGCTGGGGATGAAGAGCCGGTAGGCGCGGCTTCCCGCGGCGTTGCGGTAGCTGCCTTCGACGAACATGGCGCCATCCGGCACGGTGTCCGCCATAGACGGCGGGGCGCGCCTCAGCGATCCTCTCAGTCCGAGCCCGGGGAGGTTCTTGGCTAGATCCACCGCCGTCAGTCGCGGACTCCTCGTCTCTGCGGCAAGTGCCTTGGCGTCGATTGTCGGCGGCTCTCCTAGTGTAGAGGCGAAGCGGTGGGCGCTGGGGGCGGTGACGTCTGGTGCATTCTCACCCCGAAGCATGCGTTGGAGCAGCGCGGTGGCCTCGACGAGCTGGCCCGAGCGCGTGAGGCGTGTGGCTTCGCGAACCATGTCCAGTTTCAGCATGGCCTTACCCCGTCCTGTCAGCGAGAGCGGATTTGACCGCCGGACTGGCATGCAGGGCGCCCAGCACGGAGACCGATGCAATCGTGGCGCGAGCAAGCTCGGGCGTGACGTCTTGGGCGATGGTGGCGAGGCCCAGAACATTGATGTGCACCATCTCGCCGGCACGCCGCGCCGCCTCGAGATCCTCGCGGCCGTAGTTTCGCAGCCCGAGGTCGAGGCTCTTTCGGGCCGTGGACTGCTTGACCACGTCGGCATGACGTTCGAGCTGGTTGCGGATTGCGGTCCGGATGAAATCGGTGCGGTTCGAGTAGAATCCTTCCTGCACCATCAAGTCGACCTGACCGAGATCGACAAAACCGAGATTGATCGTGATTTTTTCGCTGTCGGAGGGTTTTGGTCGGATTTCGTGGACGTTGCTGCTGGTCATTGTTTTCCCATCCATATACCATCTGGATAGATGGTATATGGATGGTAATGCTCTGTTTCAAGTGGGCATGCCCTTTTTCCGAACAGATCGGGGCGCTTCGGCCGGTCAGAGCCGCCCGTCACAGCGATGACGCTCGAGGGCAGCAATGTCATGAAGGCAGTGTGTTTGCGCTTTCGTCTTCGGATCTTCCGGAACGCCCGTCTCCTGAGCCGGGTGGCCGACCAGGGCTGAGGCACACCGCCATTGTCGGAGCCGGGGTGCTGGTCTGAGCGCGCATGAACGCGCGCAAGGCGGGCCAGAGGGAGGCGATCTTCAAGTCCATGAGAGGCAGAGTGAGTGGCAATTATTTTCATCACGGGGAGCATGGACTGGCTCGGGCGCGCGGCGGCGGACTCGCTTCTTAATGACGGCGATCATCGTGCCAGCGGACATAGCCATATGAGGCACGATCGCCCGAAGGTCTTTGCCGAAGATCTTGTAAAAATATTCCACGATGCTCTTGGACGAACGCCTTTTTCCTAGGTGTTCCGTTTGGAGATACACGCAGTCGGAACTCGCTCACGACCTCAGTCGTTAGAACGTGGCTATGAACGATATCGCGACCATTGCGCTATTCTCTCTGTCTCTGGCGGCGCTCGCAGCCGCTATGGCCGCGGTGGCGCGTCACGCCGTTTCCGTTACCCGGGCCTATGATGAATGGTTAAATTCGCCAAGTCTTAAACCGCCCATCTAAAAGAAGGCCGCCTCATTTGGCGGCCTCTCTGTTTCTCACGGCGCGGGCCTGCTTCTGTTCGCTAAGCTTCCCTGCACGCAACTGCGAAGTTTTCGCAGATTGAGGCAAATGCTTGTTTTGCTTCGACCGTCTCAAAGCAAAACTGCGTCCCAGCGTCACCACGCTCGACCCACCATTCGATTTTATTTCCTCGCGAAATGCGCGATGCCTCTCCGCGCAGCTGATCGAGTTGGCTTCCGACAGCTCGTACAATCAAACAGTTCTTCTTGGCCATGGAAAAGTCCTCGGGAAATATCGCAAAACCAACAGTGGATCATTACCCTCGGTTCCTAGGCAAGCCTAATTCTTCAACCGGTCGGCTTCGAATACGAGGGCAAGCTGAAAGACCGGACCGACTTCGGTGCGGACCTCGATAGCGATGTCGCGTCGATCGCCCATACCAGGCGCATCCCTCGCCATAGCAGCCAAGGTGTGTGCGGCCTCTATCTCAGCGACCCTTTCGTTCGCCAATTCTAGACCTTCTTCGTCCGGGTAAAGCTCGGCTCCGTCCCGGATGTCGAAAAAGTAGCGGATCACTGCAAAGTCTCCAGCCGCCGCGGTCCAACTCTGGCGACCCTTCACTGTTCCTAGATCGAAAGAAGGCGCCGGCTTCCCTGCTTTAGAGCCTCATGCTCGCGCCCAAGGAACGATCGAAAAAACGCACAGTTAGGCGACGACCCGGTTCCCCTGGATAATGGGAACGATTGCCCGTGCTCGACCCTGATCATGTTTTAGTTGTTTGTCCGAATTGTCGGGCTTGGCCGATGGCTGCGAACTTCATCGGATCCAGGCGGACTGGCCATCATGAAATTAATTTCCAGTGCCCGCGGTGCGGCTACGGAGAAGCATGGACGATTGGCGGCAAAGGCGCAGAACGACCGCGAAGCGCGTGCGTTCAGCCTAAAAGGACCGCTGGCCAATATCCGGGTGCGACGCCGGGACCGGCGGCTCCTAGGTCCGACGTCTTTCAGCAACCGCACATACGCCCCGCTCTCGGGCAGCTCGAGCCAGCCGCGCTCGACGGCCGTCTTGATCCCGGCACCGAACTCAGGACCGCTGCCGTTATGTCGGAGGTTTCAGCTCCGGCGAACTTAACCACCATATCAATGTCAGCGGTAACGTCAGCTTGCCGAGCCTTCCTCAAGAGGTCGTCGCGCTCGGCTCCGGGTGGCATTTGTTCTGCTTGTCAGGCGACGTTCGGATTTGCTTTCTCGCGCGCTAGTTCGGCTGCTCTCGTCAGCCGTTCGATTAGCGGTTTTTCCTGCTTGAACCGGCGTCGTTTCATGATGGTCCATCCTCTCCGGAATAGACATCTCGGGGCAAGGTTTCGACCAGTGACCGGAGCGAGCGCAACAACTCCAGCAATGATCAAGAAAAGGAGAGATGTGAGGGATATCACACAGCGGCGTTCGGTCTTGCACTAATGAGAGCTTCGACTCTCTCAAAACCCACGGACGTTCGGATGAAGCTCTTGATGATCTCTGGCCTGACTGCCCTCGCGCTTGTCGCGGCGGCGACGAATATGCTGCGATCGCATCCATCATCGGTGAATAGACCGTCTGTAGCGGGGATGCCCACTGTGCAAGAGATGCACAAGATGGCGCAACAGGGTAAGTTGCCGCTTGAGGATTTCGAGGATCGATCTCTGGTGTTCCCGAGGGGAGCGCAGCAGCAGAGAGAATAGAATACCGCTGTCGCAGCTCGATAGGCGGATTGTCCGCTCGCGCGAGCCGCGGTGCCGCAAACTCTATTTCAAGGGCTCATGAAGATCGGGTTGATCTCGGTTGGAGCGGCGAGCATTCCGAAGGATTGAAGCTGCCCACGGTGGAGGTCAATTTCGAGGACAGTCAATAGTAGTGCTAGCACGACGACGATGTAAATGAGCGGCGGCGACGCTTCTCGGGTGGCAGGATCGCGATTTCGCGATGGCAAGACGCGAAAGTGCCACAACCGCGAGATCAGCTGCAGATACGCTTTCGGATGGATTTGCATGTTCGGCCTCGGTCTTTGAGGCGCCTTTCCCAAGTCTGCGATCACATCGGTCGCCTTTCAAGGCGCCGCTTGTCGCACCCTGGAAGCGGATAGAGCTCCCTTTATTGAGCTCAATCGAACGGGGGATGTTTTGCCGGAAGCCCGACGGCCCTTGGATTTGACCTTGCGTCTCGCCGCCGCGCTTCTGACAGCACAACTGTTCTCGGCGCTACAGCCCGCGCAAGCGCAACTAGCGGGACACGGCGGGCCTGTCCGTGCGATCGCTGTTTCGGTCGATGGCCAGACGGTTCTGTCAGGTAGCTTCGACACCGCAGCTATCCAATGGTCGCTAGCAACAGAGTCCGCCGAGCAAGTCCTTCGCTTCCATTCGGATGCGGTGAACGCGGTTGCCTTCCTTGGAGAAGGAAGAGTGGCAACGGCAGGTGCGGATAGCCAGATTGCTATTTGGACGCCAGGCCGGCCGCAGCCCGACCGGGTTTTCGAAGGTCATACGGGACCCATTGTCGGGCTCGCCGTTTCGCCCGATGCATCGAAGCTCGCATCAGCCTCGTGGGACCATACCGTGCGGCTTTGGTCGCTGTCGGATGGCACGTTGCGCGTGCTGGAGGGGCATTCGCAAAACGTCAACGGCGTTACCTTTACGCCAGACGGACAATCGCTCGTGAGTGTCGGCTACGATCTTACGGCGCGGGTCTGGCATTTGGCGGATGGGACGTCCGAGATTGTGACCTTGCCGGCGCCATTGAACGCAGTTGCGGTCGCACCGGATGGCGAAATCGTCACGGGCGCAGCAGACGGCAGGCTGCGCATGATGACCTCAGATGGCAAGGAAAGCGGTGACGTTGCTGCAGGCACCACGCCGATCGTGGCGCTGGCGATCTCGCATGACGGTGCCTTGATTGCCGCAGCCGGCGTTGGCGACACCGTGGCGATCGTCGATCGCAAGGCGCGCAGCGTGCTGCGCACGCTCGCTGGGCCCGGCATGCCGGTCTGGTCGGTTGCGTTCCTGCCCGATGGCGCGACGCTTCTGACCGGCGGCGCCGACGGTAGGATCAGGCGATGGAATGTACTGACCGGCGATGCCATCGGCTCCAACCTCTTGGGCACGCCAGCCGACCCGCTCGCCGCCTATGCCGGCGATCACGGCGCCGAAATCTTCCGGGCCTGCGTCGCTTGCCACACGCTGTCGGAGACGGAGGTGCAGCGCGCCGGCCCGACGCTTGCCGGACTCTACGGCCGGAAGATCGCATCGCTGCCGGGCTACCGCTTCTCCGACGCGCTCAAGAGGATGGACATCGTCTGGACACCAGAGACGGTGTCAAAACTGTTCGAGATCGGGCCGAACGCCTATACGCCGGGCACGAAGATGCCAGAACAGCACATCAGCTCGGCCGCAGACCGCCGCGCACTCACGGACTTTCTGGCGCGTGCGACGTCGAAGTAGGGCGCTAATATTCCGGCCATTGCTCCACAGGAATATTCGCTAGCTCCGGGCGCTCCCTAGGCATGCGATCGACGTCGACGCTTGGATCTTCCTTCAGCGCTGCCACCACTGATTCACGTATTTCCGCCGCGACAGCCAGTTGACCTTCCTGCCCTTGGCCTCGGCCTTGCAAGCGACGATCGCCTGCTTGAGCGCAACCTTCTCCGCCTTGGTGGGGCGGGAGCCTCGGCCGCGCCAGCGGCAAGGATTGTGGCGATAAAGCACGTCCACAAAACCACCATGTAACGAGACATGCGGCTAATCCTTGTTCTCGCGTTGGCGCAGGTAATCATCAGTCGTCCGCGGCGGCGCGCGTTGCGGCACGTCCTGGAACGGATCGAACTGCTGTTCACTCATAACGATGACGCGACAGTCGGCGCACATCCGCAAGGTTTCCAGCCTCTTGTCACCAGCGGGATACATCCAGTGCCGACCCTCAAGCTTTGCCGCAATCCGATCGATCGTGCTCTTCACGCCGAACGGGGTGCCGCAGCGGATGCACAGCGCGGGCTCTTCCTCCTTGATCACGACGGCAGCCGCGCGCGCCGCGCGGAAATCGATCTGCGGCTTGAGCGTGATCACCTTTTCGGGGCAGGTGCTCTGGCACAGACCGCACTGCACGCAGGCATCTTCGACGAATTTGAGCACGGGACGCTCGGGATCGTCGCGAAGCGCACCGGTTGGGCAGGCCGAGACGCAGGACAGGCATAGCGTGCAACCATCCGTATTGACGCTGATCGCGCCGATCGGCGCGCCTTGCGGCAGGGCGATCATGTCGACCGGCCTCGGCGCCAGGCGGTGCAATTCGCTCAACGCAAAGCGAAGCAAATCGCGCCGTTTGCCGACCGTTTTGAAGGTTGCGGGCGTCGCGACCGCCGGAAGCATGTCGATCGCGCTCAATTGCGCACCCAGCACGTCGGGATCGTCGGTTTCAATGGTGGCCGCGCGCTGCCCGTCAAATCCGAGCCCGGCCAGAATGGCCTCGGCCATGGCAATCGTCTGCGACAGCCCCGTCACCTCGTGCCGCGGTTTTGCGCGCAGCAGAAGGCGCACGGCGGACGCGCCATAGGCGAATGCGCCGATGACCGCTTCCAGCCCGACCTGCGTCACCTCGTTCAAGGCGAGGGGAAGCACGTTGGCCGGCAGCCCGTCGCCGTGACGGGCGAGCGCGTCGATCAGCGGCGTGCCGTGAGGGCTGTCATGCAGCATCAGCACGGGATGCCTGCCGCCAGCCTCGTGATAGGCGAGCAGCATGGCACGCATGATCTGCAACTGGGTGTCGGCGGGCGGCAGCGCGTAGGAGGCAGCCCCCGTCGGACAGGCGGCAGCGCATTGCCCGCAGCCTGCGCAGACTTCCGCGTTGACAGCGACATGATTGCCGGCGGGCGTGATCGCACCGCTCGGGCACAGATCGAGGCAGCGATGGCATCCGGTCAGATTCGAGCGCGAGTGGGCGCAGAGGCCGGGCGTGAAGTCGACATATCTCGGCTTGTCAAAGCCGCCGACGAGATCGCGCGCGGCGAGCACCGCGCGCAGCACGGCAGCGGGATCTTTGGGATCTGCTCGCAGGTAGCCGTCGCGCAGATCGTGCGCGGGAAACAGCGGCATCTCGCCGGAGAGGTCGAGCACGAGATTGCAGCGCGAGGTCGCCCCGTTGCGCGTGGCTCCGAACACGAAGCGATCGCGCGAAGACGGTCTGGGCTGCGCGTAGTCGTCGATCGTGAGCTCGAAGGCGCCGAAATGTCCCTTGGCGTTGCGGATTGTACCCTTCACGATCGGGAAGTCCGTCGCCGCAGGCGGGGCGACGTCTGTTGGCCGCTTGAGCATGACGGTGACATCGAGATGGTCCGCGAGCAGCCGTCCGGCCTCGATTGCGTCCTCGTCGCGTCCATAGATAAGGATGATGCCGTCGCTCAACAGCGTGACGAACGGATAGTCCGGTCTCGGAATCGCAGCCGCCGCAAGCAGCGCGGCCATCTTCGCAGCTGCGTTCGCACCGTCGCGCGACCAGCCCGCCGTCTCGCGGATGTTGACGAAAGTGATCCCGTCTGGGCGTTCGCCGGCCTCATCGGTGAACTGCGCCGCCCGCTGCGTGCAGGCAACCGTCAGCGAACCCTCTGCCGTTGCGGCGTTGCGGAAATGATCGAGCTCCGCGCCGCAGAGATGTCGAAAGCTCCTGATCTCACAGTTGGGGCATCCACGCCGGATCGCGGCCGTGTCGAGGCGCATCGTGTCTTCGCACGAGCAGATCAGAACGGTCTTCGCTGGCTGATCCAGGTGAATTCCTCCGTCAGTGCGGCGCGGGACCGGACTCGCGCCGATCCCTTGCTTCGTATAGATTTTCACTATCGGGAAGAAAAGGAAAGTGGAGGACGGCCTTGCCGTCGACCCCTACCACCCATGTTTCCCTGGCGGAACCGATCCATCTACCGCCGCCATTCGCGCTCGTCCGGTTGCGCGAGAGCGGAGACGCCTTTGCTCACGCTTGCCGCATTGCACCCGAGGGCGGTGCCGGCACGCTGGTCTATGTCGGACGGTTCGATCTCGCTGAATTCGCCGTAGTGCTCGAGCCGGGCGAGCCCCTGAGCACCGCGCGGCGCGCCTTCTACGCCTGCATGGTTGCGCTCACCGACGCGCTCCGCGTCTATGCGCCGCCGAACAAGACGGTGGCAATCGACTGGCCCGACGCGATCCGCATCGACGGCGGACTGGTCGGTGGTGGGCGGTTGGGATGGCCGTCGTCTGCGCGCGAGGACGAGCCTCCGGCCTGGCTCGTGTTTGGCGCCATGATCCGGACAGTCGCCATGAGCGACCCGGGGCCTGGTGTTTATCCGCTGGCGTCTGCGCTGGACGAGGAGGGGTTTGGCGAGACGGGCGCCGTGCAGGTGACCGAGAGCTTTGCCCGGCACCTCATGCGGGCGATCGATAGTTGGCAAGTCGATGGCTTTGACGGCGTCGCGCGTGATTATCTCAACCGCGTAGCCCGCGAGCGGCAAATGGTTCAGCGGCTCGACTATTGCGGTGATCTTCTCACGCGCCGCGTCGGCACAGCTGGGACCGAGCGGAGTGAGCTCGTCGCCCACCTCGGCACGCCGTCCTGGCTCGATCCGAAACTCGGAGGGCTGCGCCTGTGAAACTCTTGCGCACCATCGCGCTCGATCCCTCCGACACCTTCGTGTTCGACGTTGCGGCCGAATCAGGCGAATGGGCGGTTTCCGGCGCCTTCCGCTTCTGCGATCAGAACCCGGCGAATCTGAGCGGCAAGGAGCGCGCCGCCTTCCGCAGCGGCTTCCTCGGCTTACAATCCTGGGGCTGGTCGACGCTGGCGCAGATCGTCCCGGCGACGCAGGACGATTGCCGGGCCTTAGTCGAATTGCTTGCCGGGCAACTCGTCGAACGCTTCGGGGCGCCGGACATTGCAACTGCGAGAACTGCGGCGGAGGAGGAAGTCGCCTTTGTTCAATCGCTCTGTATCCATCCGGTAAGTTCGCTGATTGCGGTCCACCGCTCGGTGAGCGATGGCGAGGTCCGCGAGGCCTTCCGCAGGCTGCAACTGCGCAAAGGGCAGAGGCATGGCAAGGCATTTTCATTCATGGAGGTGGGGGACGATGTCGAGCCAGATCATGATCTCCATCTTGCCGATCTCGGCCAGGAGCCGCAACGCCGATGAAGGATTTCTGGATCGCGTCTGGCCACCATCTGCTCGATCGCGACGAGAGCGGCCGGCTCTGCGTCACGGATGAATTCCTGAAGGCCTATTTTGCCCGTCCCGAGCTGCTGCCGCCGGACGACGCATGCCGGGTCGAAAGAAGGCTGCACTGCGAGCTGCTCGCTGGTCCGCGCCAGCCGGTGAGCGATGACGAGATCGCTGCGATCGCCGATCAGGACGCACGCGAAAACTGGCGGTTCGTGCTCGCCTTTCGCGATCTCCTGCTGCGGCATCCGACGCTCGAGGCTGCCTACCTTGCAGCCATCCGATCGCGGACGAGCGATCTGCCGCCGCTGTTCGTCAATCAGCTCGTGCACGTGATCCTGCGCAATGCGCTGGACGGCCGCGATGATCCGTTCGTAGCGCGTGCCGCGGAACTGTTCTTCCGCCAGCAGCGCGTCTTGCCGCATGAGCAGGCCTTGCTGCTCGGCGACGAAGAGGTGGTCGGTGGGCAGAGTCCGACGCCGGTGCTCTCGTTGATGTCGATGCTGGGAGCTGTAACCGACGCCCAGCTCGACGTGCTGAGCGGAGAGAATGCCGACGCGTATTGGCAGCGCAGCGATCATTTTGACATGGCCTTCGACTTCACCTCGGGTGGCCGGGGCCCGCATGCGCTGGCGCATGCGATGGCGCGCTGGATTTCCCATCTGCTGGCGGTCGACGTCGCCATCGAGCCGCTGCCCGCGTTGCAGGATGCGCAGCTCAGCTGGTATGTCGGGCTCGATACGGACGCCACGAGTTTCGGCGACCGTCTCTGGCATGGCGAGCGGCTCGATGAACGCAGCGCCGGCCGCGTGCTCGCGTTGTTTCGCCTGACGTTTGCGGACAGCGGCGCGGCCACAGAGGATATGCAGGGCGAGCCGGTCTATCTCATCCTGGCGATGACGCCGGACCAGAAGCTCCGGTTGAAGCCGCAGAATCTGCTGACGGGGCTGCCGATCAAACGCCTGGAGATGGTGACGTGAACCCCGCCGCGCTGCCACTCCTGCGCATTTCCGTCGGTATCGTGGTGGAGCGGCGCAAGGCGGACTCGCCATGGGCCGACTTCGTCTGGCGTTGCGTCGCCGTGCTGCCCGATGAGCCCGAGACAAAACCCTGGACAGTGCTCCGCGAAGAGGACGGCAAAACCCTGTTCTATGCGGGCAGTGCGACGGTTGATCTCTATCCGTCCGAGACTGCACGCTACCGCGACAATCTCGCCTCGGGCGGTCCGAGCATCTGGACCGTGCTGTCGCCCGCGGAAGGCGTCTGGTCCTATTCAGTGGCGGCCGTCACCGCCGATCCTGCGGAGGGTGAGGCGTTCACTGAGGCCGGTGCCAACCTCGTCGAGGCGGTGCCGATGCCGGAGGTGCTGCGCGAGGCGATTGAAAGTTTTGTTGCCGAGCACCACGTCGAACGTGAGTTCTTCAAGCGCGAGCGGCGTCAGGCCGATCCGGAGGCGCTAGCCCGCCGCTAGCATGAAGGCGGACAGGAATGAGCGAGGCAAGTCGAGTGAGCGAGGACGAGCTGAGTGAGGACAAGTTTCTGGTGCGTTGGTCCCGCCGCAAGCGGGAGACAAGAGCGAACGCCACGTCGCCGACCGCGGCAACGCACGATGATGTGCAATCTGCACCAAAGCCCCCCGCCAAGGACGACGAGGCGAAAGTCGATCTGTCGAGTCTGCCTTCGATCGACTCGATCACGTCCGCGACAGACATCAAGGCCTTTCTGCGCAAAGGGATTCCGCAGGAGCTGGCCCGTGCGGCGCTTCGTCGCGCCTGGAGCGCCGATCCTGCCATTCGCGACTTCGTCGGGCTCGCGGAGAACGCCTGGGACTTCAACGATCCCTCTGCGATGCCCGGTTTCGGTCCGCTGGATTATTCCGAGGGAGATCTGGCCACGCTGGTTGACCGGATCCTTAGTGGCCTGCGCAAGTCGGCCGAGGCTCAGCTTGAGACTCGGGTTGAAGCCACGGATTCTTCGCGAGAATTGTGCCAGGCCAAGACTTCAACGGTCGAGGTCATAGCCGCGGAATCCGCGACGACCGAAATTGCCTCAGTTCCTGCTGCAACGCAATCGACAGTGGCTGAAAGCGCCGAGAGCGGCCGCGAACCCGTTCGGCGCCGCGCCCATGGCGGTGCGCTGCCGCGCTAGTGGCCCCAACGAAAGAAATAGCCTCAGGCTATGGAACCCCCGCAGCAATGGAAGTACAATTCGTCCAGCGCTTTGCAACCAAAGCGAAATCAAGCACCTGGGACTTGGATGGGAGGTCCACGTGCGTGATGACGGCCTTGATCGCGCCATTGACGCCGTTGGCGGCGTTGCCAGGCTTGCGCGCAAAATCGGCATCAGCCAGCCCTCCGTTTCAAACTGGAGCAAGGTGCCCGCACAACGGGTAATTGCTGTCGAAGCCGCGACTGGCGTATCGCGCAACGAATTGCGGCCCGATCTTTACAGAGAGCTGCCTGTGGCCGAAGACCCGAGTGATCCCGTCGACGCGGCGCGGGCGCAGGAGTATCTGCTGCTGGCTTCGCTTCTGTCGGCAGCGCCGTCAAAAAAGCTGCTTGATCAATTGGCGGCATTGGCCGGCGACGCGACGTCGCTTGGGTGCGCGCATATTGCGCTGGCCGAAGCCGCGGCCAACGCGGTCGCAGCGAAAGTTGAACGCGAATATTTCGACTTGTTCGTCGGTCTCGGCCGCGGCGAGCTTTTGCCTTATGCCTCCTACTACCTGACCGGCTTTCTCAACGAGCGGCCGCTGTCACGCCTGCGCGGTGATCTCGCTGCGCTCGGGATCGTGCGCGTTGCGGGCAATTCGGAGCCGGAAGACCACGCGTCGATCCTGTGCGAGATCATGGCCGGTTTTGCTTCAAAACGCTTCGAGGCATCTTCCGACGTGCAGCGCGCCTTCTTCGAGACGCACGTCGCGCCCTGGATGGGGCGGCTGTTCGCCGATATCGAAAGCGCTGAGAGCGCCACCTTTTATCGTGCGGTCGGCGCGCTTGGTCGCGCCTTTATCGAGATCGAGACGGAAGCATTCACATTCGCCAACTGACCCGCACGCGCGGATCCAGGAGAGATGCGATGAATGAAGACCGGAAAACCATAGGCGGGCGTCGCGACTTCCTGCGCAAGGTCGGCATCGGCACGGTCGGCGCTGGCGCGACGCTGGCGACACCGCTGGTCGGGTCCGCCGAGGCCGACAGCGAAACCAACGATGAGAAGCGCAAGGCGCGCTACAAGGAATCCGATCACGTCAAAGCCTTTTACCGCGTCAATCGTTATCCGGCCAAGGGAGGCTGACCGTGCTGATCAAGCGAACACACCAGCATTCGCTGCGCCACGGCTCCGTCGCGGAGTCCATTGCAGGTCAGGCCGGAGGTCTCGACCGCCGCAGTTTCCTGCGCAAATCCGGTCTTGCCGGCGGCGCGCTCGCCGCACTTGGCACCCTGCCGGTCGGTAATGTGCGCAAGGCGGAGGCGGCGATGGCCGGTCCGCTCACCGCGGGCGCGACCGTCCGCAAGAGCATCTGCACGCACTGCTCGGTTGGGTGCACGGTGACGGCTGAGGTCTTGAACGGGGTATGGATCGGCCAGGAGCCGAGCTGGGACTCCCCGATCAATCGCGGCTCGCACTGCGCCAAGGGCGCCTCTGTGCGCGAACTCGTGCATAGCGAGCGGCGGCTACGCTATCCGATGAAGCTGGTAGACGGGCAGTGGACCCGCGTCTCCTGGGATACCGCGATCAACGAGATCGGGGATAAACTTCAAGCTGTGCGTGAGAAGTCGGGTCCCGATTCCGTCTATTGGCTCGGCTCGGCCAAGATGACCAACGAAGGCGCCTATCTGTTCCGCAAGCTCGGGGCGTTCTGGGGCACCAACAACACCGATCACCAGGCCCGCATCTGCCATTCAACCACCGTCACCGGCGTCGCCAACACCTGGGGCTACGGCGCGATGACCAACAGCTACAATGATATCCGCAACGCGAAGACACAGGTCATCTTGGGCGGCAATCCGGCCGAGGCGCATCCGGTCTCGCTGCAGCACCTGCTTGAGGGAAAGGAGCTGCAAAAGGCCAACTTTGTCGTCATCGACCCGCGCCTGACGCGCACTGCCGCACACGCGACGGAATATGTGCGCATGCGGCCGGGCACCGACATCCCGGTGCTCTACGGCATGATGTGGCACATTCTCCAGAATAGTTGGGAGGACAAGGAATTCATCCGGCAGCGCGTCTACGGTTTCGACGACCTCAAGAAGGAGGTTGAGAAGTGGCCTCCGGAAGAAGTTGAGCGCGTGACCGGCATTCCCGGCGAGCAGCTCAAGCGCGTCGCCAAGATGTTCGCCACCGAGAAGCCGGCGACGCTGATCTGGGCCATGGGCCAGACTCAGAAGACCGTCGGCACCGCCAATGTTCGGGCGAGCTGCATCTGTCTCTTATACACATCTGGAAGCACTGGTCGCGGGTTTGGGAGGTCGACTACGAATTCCTGAAGTCGCGCTTCGATACCAAACAGATCATGGAGACCCCCGGCATCCCGCTGACCCGCTGGTTCGAGGCGGTGACGCTGCCGAAAGATCAGGTCGCGCAGAAGGATAATGTAAAGGCGGTGTTCGTGCAGGGACACGCCTCCAACAGCATCACACGCGTTCCTGAATCCCTCAATGGCCTGAAGGCGCTCGAGCTGCTCGTCATCGCCGACCCGCATCCGACGACCTGGGCCTCCCTCGCAGTCGAAGCCGGACGCAAGGATGGCGTCTACATCCTCCCGGTCGCCACGCAATTCGAGTGCAAGGGGTCGCGCGTCGCCTCGAACCGCTCGCTGCAATGGGGCGAGCAGATTGTGAAGCCGATCTTCGAATCGAAGGATGATCTCGAGATCATCTATTTGATGGCGAAAAAGTTCGGCTTCGCGGACCAGATGTTCAAGAAAATCAAGGTCGAGAACAATCTTCCTGAAGCTGAGGATGTCCTGCGCGAGATGAACCGCGGCAGCTGGTCGACCGGCTATTGCGGGCAATCGCCCGAGCGGCTCAAGGCGCACATGAAGTACCAAGCGAAGTTCGACATGCTGACGATGCGGGCGCCGAAGGACGATCCCGAGGTCGGCGGCGACTATTACGGTCTACCCTGGCCGTGCTGGGGATCTCCGGAGGTGAAGCACCCCGGCACACCGCTGCTCTACAACACACATCTGCACGTCATGGATGGGGGCGGCACGTTCCGGCCGCGATTCGGCATCGAGCGTGAGGAGAAGCTGCCGGACGGCACGACGCGGAAAGTCAGCCTGCTCGCGGACGGCTCGTACTCGTTGGGGTCAGGTATTCAGGACGGTTATCCGGAATTCACGCTGGCGAGCCTGAAGAAGCTCGGCTGGGACACCGACCTCACCGAAGCGGAAATGGCCGTAATCAACAAGATCAATCCGGCCAATCCGGACACGGTGTCTTGGGCTCTCGATCTGTCGGGCGGCATCCAGCGCGTGGCGCTGGCGCATGGCTGTGTTCCCTACGGCAACGGCAAGGCGCGGATGAATGCGTTCGGCTTGCCCGATCCGATTCCGGTTCACCGCGAGCCGATCTACACGCCGCGCGTCGATCTTGTGGCTAAATATCCGACGTTGCCCGACGCCAAGCAGTTCCGCGTGCCAAATATCGGGTTCTCCGTGCAGAAGGCTGCGGTGGAGAAGGGAATCGCAAAACAGTTCCCGCTCATCCTGTCGTCAGGCCGTCTGGTCGAATATGAGGGCGGCGGTGAGGAGACCCGCACCAACCCCTGGCTTGCCGAATTGCAGCAGGACATGTTCATCGAGATCAATCCTGGCGATGCCGCCGATCGCGGCATCAAGGACGGCGGTTGGGTCTGGGTCACTGGCGCCGAGAACAATTCGAGGGCGAGGATGAAAGCGCTCGTCACCGAGCGTGTCGGCAAGGGCGTCGCTTGGATGCCCTTCCACTTCGGTGGCTGGTTTGCGGGAAAGGATCTTCGCGGCAACTACCCGAAGGGCACCGACCCGATCGTGCTCGGCGAGAGCGCCAACACGATCACCACCTACGGCTACGACCCCGCGACGGGCATGCAGGAGCCCAAGGTCACACTCTGCCAGATCGCGGCGGCTTAGGGAGCAACGACGATGGCACGTATGAAATTTCTCTGCGACGCCGACCGTTGCATCGAGTGCAACGCCTGCGTGACGGCCTGCAAGAACGAGCACGAGGTCCCCTGGGGCATCAATCGGCGCCGGGTCGTCACCATCGCCGACGGCAAGCCGGGCGAGCGGTCGGTCTCGATGGCCTGTATGCACTGCACGGATGCGCCTTGTGCGGCAGTGTGTCCGGTGAACTGCTTCTACACCACCGCCGACGGCGTGGTGCTGCACTCCAAGGACCTTTGCATCGGCTGCGGCTACTGCTTCTACGCCTGTCCGTTTGGCGCGCCGCAATATCCGAAGATCGGTAATTTCGGCTCGCGCGGCAAGATGGACAAATGTACCTATTGCGCCGGCGGCCCCGAGGCCGATGGCAGCAAGGAGCAATACGAAAAATACGGTGCGAACCGCCTCGCTGAGGGCAAGCTGCCGCTGTGCGCCGAGATGTGCTCGACCAAGTCGCTGCTCGCCGGTGACGGCGAGATCATTGCCCAGATCTATAAGGAGCGTGTGCTGAAGCGTGGCTATGGCTCGGGCGCGTGGGGCTGGAAGACCGCCTATCGCGAGACGATCGAGTCCTGAAGCACGCCGCGGGCGACGCGGTACAAATGCCGAGGAGGAGCTCATGTCCTCATTTGCAAGGTTCATTGGTCCAGCCGTCGGTGCGTGGGCGTTGCTTCTGTTGATCATGGCAGTTCCGGCGCCGTCGGCGGCCCAGCAGATCAATCCGACGGCGAACTCGGTCAACGAACGCCAGTTGCTTCAAGAGATGGACCGGATCCAGGGGCGCGTCAGCATTCCCGACCAGCGCTCCAGCGTGCTGATGCAACCGGCCGGCCGCGAGTGGCGTGAATTCCGCGACGTCGCGCTGCGGTGGATCGGTGGCGTTGCCATGCTTGGCATGCTGGCGGTGCTCGTGATCTTCTATTTGACGCGCGGCATGGTTCGCCTCGAAAGTGGACGATCAGGCCGAACCATCGTGCGATTCAATTCATTTGAGCGTTTCGTGCACTGGATGACCGCGACCTGCTTCGTCATCCTTGCGATTTCGGGACTGAACATCACGTTCGGGCGGCCGCTGCTGCTTCCGCTGATTGGATTTGACGCTTTCTCGGGATGGTCGCAATGGGCGAAATTCGCCCACAACTACCTGAGCTTCCCCTTCACAATCGGCGTCGTGCTGATCTTTCTGATGTGGATCGGCGGCAACATCCCGAACAAGGTGGATCTGGAGTGGATCAAGCGCGGAGGCGGGCTGTTCGGACACGATCATCCGCCGGCACGCCGCTTCAACGCCGGTCAAAAGGGGATCTACTGGATCGTTGTGATCGGCGGCGGCCTCGTCGCCGCGACCGGGTATCAGCTCATGTTTCCCTTCTACCTGACGGGAATCGAGGGCATGCAGATTGCCCAGATCGTTCACTCCGTCGTGGCTGTGCTGTTTATCGCCGCGATGCTCGCTCACATCTACATCGGCACGATCGGGATGGAAGGGGCATTCGAGGCGATGGGATCAGGTGAGGTGGATATCAATTGGGCGCGCGAGCACCACAGCCTGTGGCTCGAGCAGCAATCGGCACGGAGCGGCCCGAACGATTCTCAGCGGCAAACGCGTCGTGCTACATCCGCAGCCGAATAGGGCTGGCGGCGTCTGCCTACAGACGCACGCCACTCGTTGCAAAGGCTTCTGCGACGGGTTGCTGTAAGCTGTCGAGCACGGCAACTCCAATCGCAGCGATTACGATCGTCGCAACGCAGGCAAGGATGAAAGCCCTCATCGCGATCCTCCAAACAAGCTGCCTTACGGATCATTATATAGGATGCCCGGTCACAAACAAACAACCGAGCGGGGTCCGGATTACGTAGCCCGGCCAGAGTTGAGGCGGTGCCACTCCGACACGAGCCCACGGGTTCGCGGTGCGCCATTTTGCGCTTTCAATTTGACTGTTTGGCCGGGACATACCGTCGTCGAAGAAGCATGAAATGAAGAAAAGTATGCGCGCGCAAGATGCGCAGTCCGTGCAGCAACGAAGCGACCGCATCGATAGTTCCGCCAATCAAGCCGTAGCCGCGCCCGTCATCCTCCTCGGGATGGTGCAGATAAGGGCTGCGGAATTCGACGAAGTCGAATTCGCCTTGCCTCAGCGCACGGAATAGCGACTCGTCGAAGCCGGCCTCGACGCGGACGCGGATCGACGGATGTGACGAGATCGTGCGTGCGAGCGCCGCCGGAAGATATCGTCGGAGCCATGTCGGGCCGGCGCCGATCGCGACGGTCCCGACGGCGCCAGAACGCTGCGCGGCAATCTCGTGACCGGCATCCTTCATCTGGACATGCACAGCCTCGGCGTGGCGCAGCAGCGTGGTCCCGAACGATGTCAGCACGACGCCACGCGGCAGACGCTCGAACAATTTGACGCCGAGCTGCTCCTCGAGCAACTTAATGCTCTTGGTTAGTGTGGGTTGTGCAATATTGAGCTCGGCTGCGGCAAGCGAGATGTTCTTGCGTTGCGCGACTCGGAGAAAATATTCGAGCTGTCGGAGGTCCATTGCTGCTCACGCTGAGGGAGATCTTCGTAGCTAACAATCAGGTGGCATGCGCTCGCTAAGTTCGCTCTCGCTTGCTTACACCAGTGGCGATCTAGTTTTTGCATCAAGGCGGCATGCGTTATAACCGATGCACGGCAGGACCCCATAGAAGGGTAGTTATTGGCGTAAAGCAGTTGCCGATTGATCAGCCTCGATCTTCTTGGCTGGAGCTAACTTAAACTTCCTTTGATGGATGAGAGCGAGAGTTCAAATTTTTCAACTAGTTAGGTGGGGTGTGTGCACCGGAAGACCAATAAATTCTGTATCGGCTATTCCGAGCAGCTCCGGAAATGGAGAGCGGGTGGCAGTCCCCCTCGCTGACCTCGGCGGCTGGCGGGCGAGTACATGAGGCCGATGCGGCGCCCGGTTGCGTTGATAATCTACTGCCTGGGGTTCAGTACACTATTCAGGCCATCACCGATCAGGTTGAAGCCGATTACAAGAGCGATGATTGCGAGACCGGGCCAGAATGCCATCCATGGCGCCTCGCTGAGGAACTGCCTGGCTACATCGAGCATGGCGCCCCAAGAGGGAGCCGGAGGCAATTGACCAAGTCCAAGAAAGGCGAGGCTCGCCTCGGCCAACACTGCAATCGCCATCGTGAGGGTTGCCTGGACGATTGTCGGTGCGAGCACATTCGGCAATACCTGCCCAGTCAGGATAGCGAAATGACCGAGCCCTTGAGCGCGAGCTGCCGCGATATAGTCCTCGGTGCGGACAACCAGTGTCTCGGCGCGTGCAACGCGGACGAAGACTGGGATCGCGGAAATGCCGATTGCGATCATCGCATTCTGGAGGCTAGGACCCAGGAATGCGGCCAGCGCAATCGCGAGCACGAGAAACGGGCACGCGAGGAGAGCATCTGCAATGCGCGAGATCACCATATCGGCGACACCACCGAAATAGCCAGCAATGAGACCGAACGGAAGGCCGATCAGCACCGCAACAGTCACGGAAACCATGCCGGCGGCGAGCGATGCCTGTGTTCCGAAAATCACCCGAGACAGCACATCGCGGCCGAGGTCATCCGTGCCAAACCAATGCTGTGTATTCGGGGCGGCACGAATCGCCATCCAGTCCGGCGCATTCGGATCATAGGGCGAGATCCATGTTGCGAACACCGCCAGCACGACGAAGAACAGGATGATCGCGCCACCGATCATGGCGGATGGCTCGCGCAGCAAGCGACGAATTTCCGAGCGCTTGCCTGCGCGCATCTGAGCGGAGACCGGCGCCGTCTCAATCGTGCTCACGACCTGAGCCTCGGATTGAGCAGCACATAGGCCACATCGGCAATCAGGCTCATCAGGAGAAATACTGCCGCCGTGCAGAGAACGACCGCCTGAACCACAGCATAATCGCGGCTGAATACCCCATCGACGACCATTTTGCCGAAACCGGGGATCGAAAAGACCTGCTCGGTCAACACCGCGCCGGCCAGTAACTCGCCAAATTGCAACGTGCCCAGCGTGACCACCGGGATCAGCGCATTCGGCAGTGCATGGTGCAGCACGATGGTGCTTTCGCGGACGCCTTTCGCGCGAGCGGTGCGGACATAATCCTGCTTCATCGCCTCGATCATTGCGCTGCGGACATGGCGCATCATGATCGCCGCTGTGCCCGTGCCGAGCACCAAAGCAGGCATAAGCATCGAAATCAGGTTGCGGCCGACACTTTCAGAAGGCGGAACAAAACCTCCGGCCGGCAGCCAGCCGAGGTTCACCGAGAATAGAAGGATCAACATGATCCCCAGCCAGAAATGCGGAATGGAAAGTCCAGCGAGTCCGAAAAGACTGGCACCATAGTCGAGGGGCGTCCCGCGTCCCAGCGCCGCGAAGATCCCGATCGGCAGCCCGACGAGTAGCGCGACCAGCATCGACAGGATCGCGAGCTCAATGGTCACCGGCAGTTTTTCCACCAGCATGGTGCCGATCGGCAGTCGGGTGCGGACTGAAGTGCCGAAATCGCCGTGCGCCAGGGCTTTTAGCCAGATGGCATATTGCACCGGAATCGGATCATTGAAGCGATACTTCTGCCGAAGATATTCTACGACCTCGGGATTGCGCTCTTCCCCGGCGAGCGCCAGCGCCGGGTCGCCGGGTAGCAGCTTCTGCAGACCGAACACCATCATCGACACGAGCAATAAGGTCGGTAGTAGGACGGCAAGGCGGCGCAGAAGCAGGGTCTTCATTGGAGCAGATTGGTCCTCACCTGAGGAAAGCGCGAGACGTTGCGCATCAATTCACTGGCTTGACACCCACCAGGCGCAAGAGCCCGTCTGGTACCATGACGATCCCACCGACCGATTTGCGGGCAGCAAAGAACCAGTTAGGGTGATAGAGGGGAATTGACGAGAGTGCCGTTAGGTAAATGTCAGTCGCTTTCGCATAGAGAGTCTTGCGCTTGGCTTCGTCGGCCTCGCCTCGCGCCTCGGTCAGGATCGCATCGAGATCCTTGTTGCAGTATTTGTTGACGTTCTGAGAGCCTGCGCAACTGAAGAATGCGACCAGTGTTGGGTCCGGGTCAGCACGGCCGCTCCAGTTGCCGATGTAGGCTTCGAAATTGCCGTTCATGTAGCGCTCGATAGCGGTGGTCGTTTCCATAGGCAGCAGTTTCACGTCGAAACCGGCCTCGGCCGCCATCGACTGCATGATCTGTGCGACCCGGGAGTCGCCGGCCGTATTCTCGTACTGAATTTCGATAGGGACGCGGGTCATTCCGGCCGATGCAATCAATGCCTTGGCTTTGGCAACGTCGCGAGCCGGCGCCTTGTGGGCTGTATCGTAGAACGGAGATGACGGGGGGATCATCTGATTATCCGCCAGGAACTCGCCGTTGAAGGCAACGCGATTGATGACATTGCGATCGATCACAAGCTCAAAGGCCTGCCGTAGCGTCGCGTTCTTGCCGAGTGGTGTATCGGCCTTGGCGCCTGCGCCGACATTGAACATCAGATGCGAAACCGCAAGCCCCTTTCCGGAATGCAGAGTGAGGTTGGGATCGTCGCGCACGGTCTTGAGATCGGTGGGCGCGACGCGTTCCGCGAGCTCAAGATCGCCCGCTCGCACCCGCGACAATCGCACGGTTGAGTCAGGCACGTAGTAGTAGACGACTTCGTCGTAGCCGACCGCTCCAGCGTTCCAGTAGCCAGGATACTTCTTGAGGCGAATGAGGTCACGCGACTTGCGCTCGACAAATTGATAAGGACCCGCACAGACTGGCGCGGCTGCAAAGTCGCCGGCTTTCTCCGCGGCGGCCTTCGGCGATACCATCATGCCGGCACGATCGCTGAGATTGGCAAGCAGCGGCACGAATGGTTCCGACAGGTTGAACTTGACCTTGTCGCCCGCAAGGGCCTCGACGCTCACGATCGGCGCCAGTTCGGCCTTGCGCTTCGAATCCGGCATCGTCTTCATGCGCTCGATGTTGAACTTGACCGCCGCCGCATCAAACGTGGCGCCATCGTGGAACGTGACGTTCTTGCGCAGAGTAAAGGTGATCGACTTGCCGTCCGCGGCCCACTCCCACGCCTCTGCGAGCTGTGGCACGATCTTGAGGTCGGGGGAGATATCGACAAGTTTGTCGCACAGCGCCGCAAACACGAACCGGCCCGAATAAGTGCCGCTGAGTGCCGGGTCGAGCGCATCGGGATCGTCCTGAATGCCGACCCGCAGTGTTGCGGCACTGGCCGCGACAAGGCCCGATCCGATCATCAGAATTGCCGCCAACGCCGTGCCCATCCGCTTCATACGGAATTCCTTTCTTCCAAGGCTTCTCTGTCGAGGCTCTCGAAGAAGACAAGCACACCAATCTCAATTTGTAAACATATCGAACGAATTGACCTTTGGTGCGCAATAATGTTGTACGAAATGCACCGTCGACGGCGAGAATAACGCTTCTGTTCCCTCTTGACGGAAGGCGTGAGTCGCCATTAGTTCGAGAGGCTGACGAATTGGATTGAGCTTATATGCCAGACGCCCCGTCATCGCCCGTTGCGCGACAGCAATCCGTGCGCCTAGTCGTCGAGCGCCTGCTGCGTGATCGAGCGGTCTCGCGCGCCGAGCTCTCTCGCAGCACAGGCCTGTCCAAACAAACAATTTCCGAAGTCATGCGCGATCTCGAACGGGACGGCTGGGTGCGCGAGGACGGGCAAATCCAGGGCAGCGTGGGTAGAAGTGCAGTTACCTACGCGCTGCGGCCCGACGCTGCGTTCGTGCTGGGCGTCGACCTTGGCGGCACGAAACTGCACGTCGCGCTTGCCGATCTGCAGGGAGAGATCGTCGCCGAGAGCATCGAACCGACCTCCGGCGACGGTGGTGCTGCCGTGGTCGCTCAGATCGGGCGCATGCAAGAGTCTCTTCTCCAGCGTGCATCTGTACCGGCCCAGCGCTTGCGTGGTGGCGTGATGGGGAGTCCGGGCATCATCGACCCGGCCTCGGGCAGCATCGTCATCGCGCCCAACATCCCCGGACTGGATAGTCTGGATGTGCGGACTGCATTGCGCGAGCGTCTCGGCATCGACGTCGCGATCGAGAACGACGTCAATCTTGCCGCGATCGGCGAGCACTGGCGCGGCAGCAGCCGCAAGGCCCGCAGCTTCGCCTTCATCGCCGTCGGCACCGGTATCGGCATGGGCATCTTTTCGGACGGATATCTTGTGCGCGGCGCGCGTGGCGCGGCGGGCGAGATCGCTTACCTGCCACTCGGAGGCGACCCCTACGATACGCGCGGTCTTCGGTTGGGTACGCTGGAAACCGCCATCGGCAGCGTCGGGATTGTCGAGCGCTATCTCGGGCTTGGTGGTGTCCCAGGCGGCACGGTGCGCGATGTCTTCGATCGGCTCGAGACCGACGAGGCGGCACGAATAACAATCGACGAGGTCAGTCGGATCCTTGCGAGTGCGATTCTGGCCGTGCACAGTATTCTCGATTCAGAAATCATCATTATTGGTGGTAGCATCGGCGCGCGGCCCGAGTTGAAGCTGCGGATAGATGAGTATCTCGAACGATGCATGCGCGAGCCTGTTCGTATCGAGCTCAGCGCGCTCGGCAATCGCGCTACGCTGATCGGCGCAATCGGCAGTGCGATAGACCTCGTTCACCGCTCGCTGTTTGGCATCGGCAGGGACGCGGGCCCGCTAGCACTTCCCGCCGTGGCGGCAGATGTTGCGGCATGACAGAATATCCGTCGAGAATTGAGGTTGTCGGCAATGCGGATGCCGTCGCGGAGCGCGCGGCCGCGATTGTCGTCGCCCAGCTGCGCGCTCGACAGCCGGTCACTCTTGGTCTTGCGACCGGCGCATCAATGACGCCGCTTTATGCCCTTGTTGTCGCTGCAACACGCGCCGGCCCGATCTCATTCCACGCGGCAGCGAGCTTCAATCGGCCTCATACCAACGAACGGAGAAGGGCATGAGCTGGGGACAGCGCGATTTCATGGTGCCGGGACGCTCTCTGGCGGTCGGCGACCAGGGCATGGTCGCGGCCTCTCACCCCGCAGTCACGCTGGCTGCGGTCGAAATCCTGCGTAGCGGCGGCAACGCCGTCGACGCCGCGATTGCTGCGATCGCCCTTCAGGGCGTCATTGATCCGCACATGACCGGCATCGGTGGTGACTGTTTTGCGATTTATGCTCCCGCTTCAGGCAAACCCGTCGCCATCAATGGTTCGGGCAGAGCGCCGGCGAAGGCAGAGCTGGGCTGGTTCCGGCAATTGGGATTGGCGTCGATTCCTGATGACTCGCCCCATGCCGTCACAGTTCCCGGGGCGGTCGATGCCTGGTGCCGACTCTCGAGCGATTATGCTTCAAAAGGTCTAGACGAGATTTTGGCACCCGCGATCCACGCGGCCGAGAAAGGCTTCGTGGTGACTCCGCGCGCTGCTCTGGACTGGGCACGCTATGCCAATCGCATCGAACGGCATCAGACCGGTGGGCCTATATATCTGCCCGGTGGCGCTGCGCCCGTCGTCGGCGGAAAGCTCAGCCATCCGGCCCTCGGCGCAACGTTGCGCCGGATCGCTCGTAAGGGACGGGCCGCATTTTACGAGGGTGCCGTCGCTGAAGAAATCGTCTCAATTTTGAAGGCGCTGGGCGGACTGATGGAGCTCGAGGATCTGGTGAGTGCCCGGTCGGAATACGTGACGCCTATCAGTGCCGACTATCGTGATCACCAAATCTGGCAATGCCCGCCGAACGGGCAAGGCGTCGCAGCGCTGTTGATCGCCCGAATCCTAGCCGGCTTCGATATGGCCGATCCCGCGCTCGGCGAAGCGGACCGCATCCATCTTCTGGCCGAGGCGACCAAGGCGGCTTACCGGCAGCGCGATGCGCTCGTCGCGGATCCCTCTTTCCGCCCGTTCGATATCGACGCCCTACTCTCGGAGGGATCGGTCGCGACCTTACGCTCCCGCATCAGGCGCGAATGTGCGAGCGCACCGACGGACTTCGACATGCCCGTTCATCGTGATACAGCCTACGTCGCAGTCGCCGATCGCGACGGCAACATGGTATCTCTTATCAATTCGCTGTTTTTTGCTTTCGGAAGCGGCATCTACGCTCCTCGCTCGGGCGTGCTATTGCAGAATCGAGGCTCGGGATTTCGCGCTCGTCGATGGGCACCCCAATGCCATTGCGCCACGAAAGCGTCCATTCCACACTATTATTCCTGGTCTATTGGCAAGGCGCGACAAGCCGGTCATGGCTTTTGGCGTAATGGGCGGACAATATCAGGCGACAGGACATATGCAGATCCTGAGCGGCATGCTCGACCGAGGTTGGGACATTCAGAAGTCCTCGGATGCACCGCGCAGCTTTGCATTCGACGGTGCGGTGGCGCTCGAACCCACGGTTCCTGCCTCGGTCGCTGATGATTTAATCGGTCGCGGCCATCGTGTGATCTGGGTCGACGAACCCTTGGGAGGCTGCCAGGCCGTGCACATCGATGTGTCGCGGGGCGTCATGTTCGGGGCGTCGGATCATCGCAAGGATGGCATCGCGTTGGCGGCGTGATCGGGACGAGGATGGATCGCAATGTTGGATCGGACAAAATGAACGACATAGTCGAACCGATCCTATCTATCGAACAGCTGACACTGGCGCTCCCCGCCGGCGCTGATCGTAGCTTCGCCGTCGAAGACGTCTCCCTTGCCTTGCACGCGCGACAGATACTCTGTGTTGTCGGCGAGTCCGGCTCCGGCAAATCGGTCTGCGCCTCTGCCGCGATGGGCCTGCTGCCGCAAGTCATTCGCCCAGTCGCAGGGGCCATTCGGTTCGAAGGGCGCGATTTGCTGAGGCTGGCGCCCAAAGAATGGCGGACGTTGCGTGGGCGGCGTATTGCGATGGTCTTCCAGGAGCCGATGACGGCGCTCAATCCTGTTATCAAGATCGGTGAACAAATCATGGAGGCGTTCGAGGCGCACGAGCAGCTCACGCCGCGTGAACGGCAGGTGCGTATGCGCGCACTCCTCGAGGAGGTGGGCTTGCGCGATCTGGACCGCATCATCCGCAGCTATCCGCATCAGTTGTCGGGCGGGCAACGTCAGCGCGCCATGATCGCAATGGCGCTGGCGCTCGAGCCGTCGGTTCTGGTGGCAGACGAGCCGACAACGGCGCTAGACGTCACCACACAAGCGCAAATCCTTCGGCTCATCCGCGACATCCAGCAGCGGCGTGGCATGGCGGTGCTTTTCATCACTCATGATTTCGGCGTCGTCGCCGACATAGCAGACCGCGTCGCGGTCATGGAGAAGGGGCGGGTCGTGGAAGAGGGGCCGGTCGAAGACGTTTTAAGGCGCCCAAAGGATCCCTATACACGTCGGCTGCTCGCGGCCGTACCCGGCGGGGTTCCGCCAGTTCGGGCGCAAGTCACGGACGAACCAATTGCCTGCGCCACGACCGGGCTTGCAAAGACGTATCGAGGTGGTGCGTGGTTCGGAGTGCAGACCGAGGTCGCGGCCGTCAAGGGCGTGAGCTTCGAAATCCGGCGAGGCGAAACGCTCGGCCTGGTCGGAGAATCGGGCTCAGGCAAGAGCACGATTGGACGCTTGGTGATGCGTCTCACCGACGCCGATGCAGGGGTGGTCCGCATCGGCGAACTTGATTTCTTCGAGGCTCGCGGAGCGCGTCTGCGGGCCGCCCGCAAGCACATACAAATGGTTTTCCAGGATCCGTTTTCCTCGCTCAATCCGCGCCGCCGCGTCGGACGGATCATCGCCGACGGTCCAATGGCGCACGGGGTTCCGGCAGCACAGGCCTTCGCTCGTGCCGAGGAGCTTTTGACCCTCGTCGGGCTCGATCCGGCCGCAGCGCGCCGCTTTCCGCATGAATTTTCCGGTGGGCAGCGCCAGCGGATCGGCATCGCGCGCGCGCTGGCGCTCGACCCAGAGGTCTTGGTCGCGGACGAACCTGTGTCGGCGCTCGACGTCTCGGTCCAGGCGCAAGTGCTCGCCCTGCTCGAGACGCTGAAGGAGAAGCTGCGGTTGGCGGTGCTGTTCATCACCCACGATCTCAATGTCGCGGCCCAGGTCTGCGATCGGATCGCCGTCATGCGCCTTGGCGAAATCGTCGAGATCAGACCGACCGCAGACCTGCTCAATCGGCCGGAGCATCCTTATACGCAGGCACTGCTGGCCGCGATTCCGGGGCGGCAACCGAAAGCGCCGAACTGATCCAGCCCATGCCATCATTGAAGGAGGTCTGATATGCAGAAGCTCACCGAACTTCCGATACTGCGTGTCGGGCTCATCGGCAGTGGCTTTATCGCCGCGTTCCATCTGCAGTCCATGCTCGGCGTACGCAATGTCTGCGTCGGCGGCGTGTACAGCCGCTCTGCTGAGCGTCGTGCGCGCATCGCAGACACGGCGCGCAGTCTTGGCCTTGGACAGGCGCATGTGTTCGGCAGCATCGAGACGATGGCCCTGTCCGGCGAGATCGATGCGCTCTGGCTGCTGACGCCGAACGACACTCGTCTCGACATCATGCGCGAGATTCACCGTGTGACCAAGGCGGGAGCTCCTCTGCGGGCCGTTGCCTGCGAAAAGCCGTTGGCTCGTACCCTTGCTGAAGCGCGGGAAATGCGCAGGCTTGCCGAAGATGCCGGCTTGCTCCACGGTTATCTAGAGAACCAGATATTTTCGACTGCGGTTATGCGCGGCAAGGACATCATATGGCGGCGGGCCGTGCCTGGGAGCGGTCGCCCTTATCTCGCTCGTGCGGCAGAGGAGCATTCCGGGCCGCACGAGCCATGGTTCTGGCAAGGCGAAAAGCAGGGCGGCGGCGTGCTTTCCGATATGATGTGCCATTCGGTCGAAGTCGCACGCTTCATGTTGACCGCGCCCGGTGCAAAGCGCGAGTCCTTGCGTCTGATCAGCGCCAGTGCCACGACGGCCAATCTCAAATGGACGCGGCCTCGCTATGCCGCCGATCTCAAGACGCGAATGGGCGTCGATTTTGCGAAGCGTCCTGTCGAGGATTTCGCACGCGGAATCCTCACGATGGAAGATGCCGATGGGCATCAATTGATGATCGAGGCGACGACTTCTTGGGCCTATGTCGGCGCTGGCCTGCGCATCCAGCTCGAATTGCTCGGCCCCGAGTATTCAATGGAGTTCTCGTCACTTTCGACCGGGCTCAAGGTCTTCCTGTCGCGCACGCTCGCCGGGTCGGAAGGCGAGGATTTCGTCGAGAAGCAGAATGCCGAACAAGGCCTGATGCCGGTGGTCGAGGACGAAGCTGGCATCTACGGTTATACGGACGAAAACCGTCATATGGTCGAAGCGTTTAGGCTCGGTGCCAGTCCTAGTGAGACCTTCGATGACGGTGTCGGGGTTATGGAAATGCTCATGGGCCTCTATCGCTCTGCGGAGCTCGGTCGGAGCGTACATTTTCCGGATCCCGAGCTCGAACACTACGTGCCGCTAGTGGCTCGGTGACGGTAGGGCGCCAGCGTGCACCGCAAAAGTCATCCGCTTCGGAGTTCGGTGGCGCATCACCTCGGGACCCGCATTGACCGCGGCAATACCCGATAGCAAGCTCGTTCGTCGTCTTTGGCGCCTGAGCCGACCGCGCCCAAAAGAATTCACCTGGAGATCCAACAGTGGACAGATCAATTCTGCTCGCCGCCATCTGGGCTTCACTCGCCGGGCCGGCGCTTGGCCTCGTCGGCATTTTCCTGCCCGGGATCCTGGCGCCTACGACCGCTTCGTCATTTGGTCCGTAATGTGTAGGTGCAGGCAGTCGCGCGGCTACCCCTCCACGCTTTGCGTGAGCGGGCCAATTCGTCCGCCTCGGCCGCGGGCGAATGCGGAAGTCTTATTTTTTTAGCTGGGCGAGCGGCGTTATCGGTTCCAAGCTCCTTTAGTTCGGAGGTTGAGCAGACTTGGGCGTATTTTATCTGCTACGAGATGGCGCGCGTTCTTGACTGCCGAACACCAGTGCAATTCCGCCAAGTATTGCAAGCGAAGATATGGAAAGGCGAAGGGAGATTGCTTCTCCTAGCACCAAGGCGCCTGCCAATGCCGCAATGACTGGAACGCTCAGCTGCACCGAGGCGCCTTGCGCGGGCGTGAGCCCCGGGAGCACCGCGTACCAGACCGTATAGCCAAGCCCGGACGCAACCGCGCCAGATAGGATTGCGCAGGCGAGCCCGATGGCTGTGATGTGCGTGCCAAACGAAAGGGCGCACAGGGAAAGACAGATTGCGATTGGAAGGGAGCGCAGAAAATTGCCACCCGTCACGCCAATGGGATCCGCAACACCACGGCCGAGCAAGGAGTAAGCGCCCCATGCAACGCCGGCAGTCAGCATGAGGGAGGCGCCCATTACAGACGGTGCCGATGCACCGGGAGCTACGAGCGCCGCCAGTCCGGCGACGGCAATTGTCAGTCCGAACGACTGCAAGGTGGATAGACGTTCACCGCGAACGAGCCCATAGCCGACCATTGTAGTCTGAACCGCGCCAAACAAAAGGAGCGATCCCGTACCGGCTGGTAGGGAGACATATGCAAAGGAGAACGCAGCCGCATAAACGAATAACGTAACAGATGCTGGCCACGATCCCGCCGGCTGTTCAGGCTTCCGGCGAAGCGACAAGATGAGGCACAGTACGCACGTGCCTGACGCGAGCCGAACAAGGGTGAAGGTGGCAGGATCGATCGCGGCCTGAGATAGGGCTAACCTGCAAAGCAACGAATTTGCGGCAAACCCAGCCATCGCCAAACCGGTCAAGGCAATTGTCCCGATTGTGATACGAGGCCGCTGCATTCGTCATTCACCTAAGCGAGACCGCAGGACCGATCTGCGCCGGTGTCACTGCAATTGTTGCATTGAGTCCGCACGACCGACCCATCACCTGGCTACGGCACGCTTCGCCTAGCGAGCCACGCGCCGCGACAACGGCATCGTGTAGGTTATCGCGGTTCCGACCACGCAATCTTCTCCGCTTGCGTTGCGGACGACGGTCTCCAACTTGCAGATCGGCTTGTCGTCCCGGACGTGCTCGACTTTGACGCTTGCGGTAATCGTCTCTCCGATCCGTACGGCCTTGACGAAACGCCAGTTTGTTTCGAGAAATACCGTGCCCGGTCCCGGGAGATCTTCGGCAACGACGGCGTTCATGAGACCGGTCGTGACCCCGCCCTGTACGATAAGTCCGCCAAAGGGTGACGCGGTCGCCAGTTCCACGTCATAATGGATAGGGTTCTTGTCGCCCGTCATCTCGGTGAACATTTCGATATCGCGCATCGAGGTCGTGCGGCTCCTTTCAGCGCGGCGACCTGGCACGGGTCGGCCGGCCAGCGTTCGGGTCCAGGGTGAGTCGGTCGACATTTCTCGTGCTCCTATGCTGCGAGGGACGGTTGTTGAGACAAGTTCGCGATGTGATTGGCTTCCGCTTTCATTGCCGCGCTCAGATCGGCATGAAGTTGCTTGACTTCGTCGAAGTCCCACGAGAACGAGGCAATTGCATCGGTGGCGCGAATAAGCGGCAAGGACAGTTCGTCGCGCTCGCGCTGGTAGCTCTCAAGGCCGCGGTTGCCGCCGTCGATGATCCCTCGCGATAGCAATTGCGCATCGCGAAGAGCGTCCGTGATTCCGTGCGCGGTCAAGGGGTCCTTGAAATAGCCGGCATCGCCGACCAGAGCCCACCCTGCACCATGACATTGTCGAAGGTAGCTCGTTGCGCCCGCAAAGCTCCGCAGACGGCCGACCAGCGTGGCTCTGCCAACGTCGGCGCGCAGCTCGGGAAAGCTCGTTGCCAGCACCTGGAGGAATCCGCGCATCACATCGCCGCGAAATGTCGCGACAAATTGAGAAGCCGGAACCGCCGCGAAGACGCAGTGAGCAGCGTTCGTTGGAATCACTCCTGCCGCGGCATTCCTTGCGAAATGCCAATGCAGGCCATCGCTGTTCAAGTCTGCAAAGTAGCCAAAAACGATGCCACAGGCATTGAAGCCTTCGACCAGTGTTTTTGAATTGACGAGCCGCGCAACGGTCGACTGGCGGCCGTCCGCGCCAATGACGATATCCGAGCGGACGGTTGTGCACGCACCGCTTCCATCTCTCAGTGAGGCGCCAATAACCCGGCCGTTCGATGCAAATTGCAACTCGGAAAGAGCGGTGCCATAGCGAACCGCCGCGCCGGCTTCGCGGGCTGCATCGGCGAGCAACGGATCGAGCACGGTGCGTCGCGGCGCCAACAGAAAATCGACGCCGTGATCCCGCTTGATATCCACTCGAACGATCTCGTCGCCATAGTGAAACGTGGTCGATCGAATCTCAGGCGTTCCCGCCGCTGCAAACTTCGGAATCAATCCCCATCGTTCGAGCTGCATAACAGCGGACCGCATCAGGGCGTGCGTCGACATCGTATCGGCGCCATAGGGCTGCCGATCGACCATCAGGACTTTTGCACCCGCCCGGGCCAGCAGGAGGCCGGTGGCCGCGCCCGCGCAGCGTCCGCCGATAACTACCGCGTCATAATGTGAGTTGAGACCGTGGAGACCGTTCATGGCAATTGCTCTCAGGCAGCAACGCGATTGAGGTTCTGGCTCAGATGGGCGGCGAGATCGGCAGCATCGGCGCCCGCTCCATCGATGAAAGACGATTTGCGCCGGCGCATGAATGGCAGGCCCATGACGTACATTCCCGGCGCAGAAACAATCCCGCCGTCGTGACGGATGCGTCCCTTGCCGTCGAGCACGGGGACGTCCAGCCAGGAGTAGTCGGGGCGATAGCCCGTCGCCCAGATCACCGTACCGATACCGCCACGGATTAGGTCCAGGCAGAGCCTGGTTTCCGACCCGACATCCGTCGGCTCAAAGCGATGAGGCGGGGCAAACTGCTGCGCCAGTCCGCTCGTGTTCACCCAATCATCGATGCTGGCGAGAAGACGGTTCATTTTTAGGTCGGCCAGCGCGCAATGATTGGCGAGCGATCCCGAAAACTGCGCCTTGCCGTCGCAAAGTCCGACAAGGCGACCCACGAGCTCGACGCCCGCCTTGCGCAGGCTATTGAGATCGATCGTGACGCGCTCAGGCGTTCCGATGAGCTGAAGCGACGGCAGTCGCCGCGCTCTTTCGATATCCTCGACCATGGTGTCGTACCGAACATCCATGGCACCGATGGTGTCCATCCACCACTGGATATCCCGTCCGCGGTAGGTCCGCGGCAGCCGGACGTGCTCTCCGACGCAAAGTAAGACTCTGCGGCCGGCCGCTCGGATCTCCCGGGCGAGCTGAATGCCGCTTGCTGAGGCACCGACGATCATCACGCCGCCATTAGGTAGGAGAGCGGGATTGTTGTATTGCAGTGGGGTGAGGCTGGTCACGGCGGCAGGCAAACCCGCAGCGAGCGACGGGATCGAGGCAAGGTTGCAGGCGCCGGTTGCGATCACGAGCTTGCGGCAGCGCCATGGACCAAGGTTGGTTTCGACCTCGTAACCGACCTCCTGCTGCCTTACCCGGGTGACGCGCGCTCCCGTCACAATTGGAGCACACGAAAGCCTGGCGTATCCCTGCAGGAAACTGACGACCTCCGACATCGTCATGAATCCGTCGGGATCATCACCGCGGTAGGCATATCCTGGCAGTCGAGTTTGCCAGTTGGGCGTCAGAAGGCGCAGCGAGTTCCACCGCTCCGTCAGCCATGAGTTGGCTACCTCGCCGCGCTCAAGGACCACGTGGTCGATCGAACGCGTGCTCAGATGCCAGCTCATGGCCAATCCGGATTGGCCGGCGCCGATAATGATGGCGGTCGCGAACTCCAAAGCACTCGCTCCTTTTTTTCCAACCGTCGTCCTCAGTTAGCGGTTACGAAGATGTTCGTTGGATTGGTCACGATGTCGAATACGGCGGACCGCTTCTGCGATTGAGCTACCAACGCCTTGATGTCGTCTTCGCTCGCATCGGCGCGAATATCGAAGTGGACGCGGATGGCGCCGAAGCCATTGCGCACCTCGTCGTCGATGCCCAGGATTCCCTGAATATCCATGTCGGCCTCGAGCGATGCCCTGACCGAATGGAGCTGTATGCCGCGGCGCTGGGCAATCGCAGCAACACCTGCCGTGAGACAGCTCGCGAGCCCGGAAAGGACAAGCTCGACAGGAGTCGGGGCACTGTCTTCGGCGGCAAAGACCTGCGGGTGATCTGCCTCGACGGTGAACGTCTTGTTGCGGGACTGCTCGGCTCCGAGCCCAAAAAAACTGCCAATAGCGGAGCGGCTGTGCGTGCCATTCACCCATTCGCAGCTCGCTCGCCACTTGAACTGAGCCGCCTCAGGCGCTTGCTCAAGTGCCATACGGGCACCTAACAACGCCTCGACGTTGACGCCATTATTGATTTTCGCGCTTGCACTCGTCGTCGTCATCTTGTTCTCCTCTGGTGACAAACCCGAGTTAAGATTCGTAAATCTTCCTCTCACTCGGCTCTTGCTGGCTTTGCGCTCGCCAAATGTCAGATCGATTTACGCGCCCTTGCCCGCGCATGCTTGACGCCCGCATCCGGAATTTCTTTAGATGCCGTGGATTTTTTGCTGAGGCAGGCAAAGGGCAGCGGGGCGATCACGCAGCGCTCTCAATCGCGTGAAGATACGGGGAGAGAGAGCAAATCGCTTCCAAGCAGCCGCGCTGCTTGCGATTCGATCGATAGTTCGACTTCGAAACTCAGCGGCTCCTTTAAAAGGAGCCGCCTTCCAGGGACCTCGCAGTGTGCAAACGGATAGGTCGGCACGCGGCCGTGGTCGCCAATCATTGCAGGCGGCTCGTGGCTTTTCACACAGCCAGGGACGTTATGGGACTTAAGCCAAGGCTCGTGATGCGGGCGGATGGGTCAAAACTCGAGGTGGCTACGCGGGCGTGCGTTTCTAAGCTCGGGGCTGCGAAATGCCTGCATTACTTAGACCGCGAATAAAACGATCGATAAGGTCCGGATCATTGCAATAAAAAAGTTCCTGACGAGCAGTTTCAGTAGTGTAGCCGGGCTTGCGCCGAAGCAGATCAGCAGCAACAGCTTCCGCTTGTGTCTTATCACCGAGAATGCCTAGTGAGGCGGCCAGTGGGGCGAACGCTTGATATGTAGCATTGCTTAGCCGAGTTGCCCGTCGCGCGAACTCGACTGCTATATCGTACTCGCCTAAGGAAAAGTGGGTCCAAGCGCGAACGTGATGGAAACTCCAAAGATGGTTGTCCCGTGGACTGAGCACGGTCGCGCGGTCGAGTAAGGTCTCAGCATCGGTCTCTCGGCCATGCCACAGCAAATTAAAGCCTTGTGCAAAATAGGCCTGGGCAAAACTCGGGTTTAGCTCCAAGGAAAGGTCGAGAGCCGCCAGTGCTTCGTCATTGTGACGAGTTAGGCACAGGACTCGACCACGGGCGCATTGGCAAAAGCAATCAAGGTCGTCGAGGGCTACTGCCGTTTGCGCCTGCCGCAAAGCGGTTTCAAGTCGCGCTAAGCGGTCTTTCGGTTCGTCTAGAAACGCACGTTGTATGTTTACGTAGCTGAGAGCGCCATGCCCGCGAGCAAAGTATGGATCCTCCGCGATGGCACGCTTGAAATACGTTTCAGCAGAATCAAATCCCGGAGTAGTAAAGCGCCACAAATTCCATAGACCGCGCTGGTAGCAGTCCCATGCGTCGAGGCTTTCGGGAGGCTTGCGAGCAGCGAGTTGCTGCTCGACCTTGGATAACTCGGGTTCGATCGTTGCAGCAATCTGTCTCGCCATCTCGTCTTGAATATCAAAAATGCATTCAAGCTGCAGATCATACTTGTCCGACCACAGTTGCTGCCCGTCCGCTGCCCGGACTAACTCCGCCGTTATCCTCACCGTCTCGCGATTTTTTCGTACGCTGCCGAGAAGCACATACCTTACGCTCAGCTGTTCGCCTATCTCCCGCGCGTCGACCATCCGCCCCTGGAAGCCGATGGTTGAGTGTCGCGAAATGACCGAGAGCCACCTGTTCCGAGCGAGGAGACGAATGATATCTTCCGTTAGACCGTAGCTAAAGTAATCGTTGTCGGGGTCATCAGACATATTCCCGAACGGCATTACGGCGATTGATAAGCGCGCAACAGCCTCGGCCCTAACTGTTTCCGAGACGATGTTGTCGAGGTTGGACACTTCGGTCGCGACGGAAACAGTGGTGGATTTGCTTTCCGAACCGATACTTCGCTCGCTAGGACGCTGAGCGTTTTCACCATCCGCTTCCGACGCTGAGACTGTTTGAACGTGTCCGACGAATCGGAAGCCACGTTTGTGTTGTGTACGAATGAGCGACTGGTCGTTGCCGTTATCACCAAGCGCCCGCCTGGCTGCGTTAACTCGGCTGCTGAGCGCTGCTTCGGAAATGATTCGACCGTGCCAAATAGTTTCAATCAACTCATCCTTACTTACAATCCGATCACGGTTGCGCACCAGATGAACAATAAGGTCGAAGACCTGAGGTTCGATATGGATGAACTCACCACGCCTGCGCAGCTCCTGCTGGCTGAGGTCGATCTCGAACTCGGAGAACTGGTACTTCAATAATGTGTATAAGAGACAGCCATCCTTACTGTCCCATTCGGGGTCGGCGACTGCTAGTTCGGGGCCGTTATGATCGTGCGCGTGCGCTGCGAAATGCGAGGCCAGCAACACGATCGCTGTCGTCGCCGCGTTGGCGGCCATTAAAGACATCTTCGTCATCGCAGTTTCTCTAGACAAACAAGAGATTAGCGCTGCGAAATGAGGTTACTTCAAACTGCGCGGGCTCCCCGATGTGTGCCGGTCAGTTGTTGCACCAACTCCAGACGAGTTGGACGGCTTCTAAAATCCCGCTCGTTCTTACGTCTGCGATGCGGTCACTGAGGTTCAAGTCGCGGCGGGGTCAGGTAAGGAACGGCGACCTGGCGGAGAGGGCCGCTTTGGTGCAAAGCGGACAAGCGCGCAGGAATGATCTTGGCCATTGCCAATGAGGACTGCCATTCCTTGTGGCGGGTTGCCTGCTCGCCTGCGGTTGGATTTTTTGATGTAAGCCGTCGATCTGCAATGGACAGAATTTGGCTCAGTTGGAAAGAGTCTCTTGAAAAATCAATAGTGGCAGCGTGTCTCTTAATCAGCGGGTCCCAGGTTCGAGCCCTGGAGCGCCCACCAATCTCCCAAAAATATCAGTGGGTTAGACCGATCCTCGCGAAGACACAGGTCGCTTGTAAGCGCTGGGTCACGCTTGGGTCACAAAGGAGGCTGTCACGGCTCTATTTAAGCTGGCGGCGACGTGCGGCCCGGCTCGTATCTTGAATGATCGAAGGCCGTGTTCTCCGCTCCGACTGCATCGTGCCAGCGACGCTCACCGAGACCTCATCGCCCATCGGAAATTCTTGCTCGGCAGTAAACACTGCTGCTCCAGGAGCAGCGGCCGCGGATTCTCGAAAATGTCCGAGTCGATGGCGAGCGCCTGGAGGGCGTCGGCGTGACGCCGACGATCGAGGGGCAGACGCTCCCTGCGCATTTCGCCCATGGATCTCGTGAAGCCGACCTCCGCTTCGAAACACGAACGTCCGTTTGTAAAGTCGGCGTCTGAATTAACCACGAACTTCGATCCAATTTTAATAAGACAACAATGCTGCTTGTTAGCTTAAATCAACCAGATCAGCTTTGCAGGTGCTGCCGTTTTCCGGGCGTCGGCGGGACCGGGAAACCGACTTCATAAAGCGCGATCGCAATCGCTGCGGTCGCGTCCGATGGGAAGTTGCATTCTCATTTGGAGCATCTGGCCATGATGGAACGTCGCGCACTGAGCCGCATACCGATGAACCGGGCGGCGCTGCTGTCATTCGATGGAATTCGTGGGACTCATCCATGCGTGGTGCGCGATATCAGCGCCTTGGGGGCCTGCATCTCCGCGCCGTACTTCATATTTGCCAACGAATTTGTGCTGTCGTTCGATGGCCATCCCGCAATTTTCATCTGCCGCATTGTGTGGAGAAAGGAGACGCTTTGCGGAGCTGCCTTCCTCCTGCGTCGTCGCTCGCCGAAATTGGCGAACGATTCCGGCGAGTACACAAAAGTGGTGCGACTTGATCGCCAGACCATGCGCCGCGAAAGGCGTCATTAGCTGAGAAGTGGCGGCAAAACTCCTTGCGCGCGCCGCTCGGCATGCTGCCGCCAAGCCGGAGGTCGCGCGCGGACGTAACATTGCCCGCGCCTAGACGTGGGCACCTTCGCCTATTCTGGGCATCTTCGGCGGCGACGATCACCCTCATGCTGGCGGCGGCCACGCTATCCGCTCCTGCGGCTGGTTTCGAGCAGTGCACGACCGGCGCGCTGAAGACGTTAGGAGTCTGCGGCGCCGGCAAGCCGCGACCACGGCAAGCGGCCAGCTTGGATCGGGTGAAAGGACCGTCCTACTGTGACGACCCCCGCGGCCGATATCGCCTACGGCAACGTATTTGAGCCATGTCGCCGCACCGTGTCGGATTCGCATGGGCCTCTCGGCCGTTTATTAGCCGCAGACCCGCACGCGGTGCTCCCGCCAGCCATGCCCGTCCCAGAAGCGTTGGGTCTTCCAGTAGCAAGGAGGCATTGGTTCGCCAACCGGGGCATCGACATAGCCCGACCAGTACGGATAGCCGCCGGGGCCGGGATAAGTGCGCGGATACGGATTGCCGCCGGGTCCGTAATCATAGCGCGGACCAGCAAACGCGGGCGAGGCTGCGGAGACGGCCAAAGTCGCGGCCGCAGCGAGAGCCAATAACGTTTTCCTCATGGTGTATCCTTTCCAGTTCGGCGGCGGCAGGAGGGACGCACGCCGGTCACTGCAATGAACTCACGATTCCAGGCCACGGCAAGATGCCATTGACGCCACCGACCAATATTGCTGGCTCGGGGATTAGGTCATCAGGCAGGCAGCGCCGCCACGAGTACGTCCCTCTTGGTCGCCCCCGGGAAGCCGGGATCGAATGCGAGCAGGTACCAGTTAGTGACACTTGTCTTCTCACCGCGGCGCGGCGACGCTCCCGTTGCCACGGACCACAAACATCCGGGATGCGGCTTACCTCATTAGCCCCAACAGCGTCGCGAGAGCAGACATTGCGGGACCGCCGGCGCGATCCCGACCGACGCCAGGTATGTGATCGACCGAAATCGTGCGACCGGCGGTGGCATGACTGCGGGAGTTGATTTCGGTCTTGCCATAGTCGGCCACCTCGCGGGAGAGCCCGTCGGTCGAGTGGCAGAGCTGTCCTTCGAGTATGCGCCGCAACCCCCTTTCGGAACCGGGCGAACTGAACTGGCCGATCCCGCGACATTGGCCAAAACGACCGACGCGCTGAAGTATCTGATGCCGGTCGAGCAGCTGGAGGGCGTGAGAGCCCGCCGCTCGGCCATGGGAAAACTCTAACCGGCCCACGCTCTCGTAAGGTGTCATCATGCAGCAGGGTTTTCGTCGAGCTCTACAACTACGCTCCCGCATGGAGCAAATGCTCCGAAACCGAGCGAACCGAATTCGTCAACAAGGTCATCGAGGCCGTAAACGGATTGAAATCTGCCGGCGTCGACGTCATCGCCTACGGCAAGAACGCGCCTGAGACCGATCGCCGCGCGCCGTGCGACTTCTTTTGCGTCTATCGCGTGCCGAGCGTCGAATTTCAGCGCGAGTTCGAGCGTCAGATCACCGCGTCTGGTTGGTACAACTACTTCGAGCAAGTGAACATTGGCGGATCTGCGGAAGATTATTCGGCTGTCCTGCTCGGTAATGCCAGGATGGTTCATCCTGACTGAACACACAAGGCTTCACCGATCGCCGAGCCTGACAGAGAGCGACGGTAGTTTTGCAGGTCGTCCGACGCCGGTCATGGGTGGCCATGCGGTGGCCCACACGATCCGATTGGTCTCGTTGCCCGGTAGCGGATTCAGAGCGATAGGTTGCTCTTCGGTGCGATCCTGCGAAATCTGGTGCGTAACTTGGTCAAGTACACTCACCCTGGCGGTCGCGTTCTCGTTGATGCCGTGCTGCCGGCAAGAACGTCCTCATCGAAGTCTATGACGCCGCTATCGGCATATCCCGGCGACGAGATTCCGCAAGTCTTTGATTTGTTCGCTTGCACGGACTTCTCGAGCGGTAGCGATGGGGTAGGCCTCTACATTGTGCGACAAGCCGCTGGGATGCTCGGGCATCACCTGGAGATCACGTCCACACCATTGCAGGGGTCGCGATTTTGCATTGTTGCAGAGAGGGCCTGATGTTTATTAGTGACCTAACCAGATCGAACGGTTCTCCTGGAGCCTGTTAGCGTGTTCGCACGTACCGGCGACGATTGTCGCGCGCCGGGGCCAGGATGCACGTGAACTGCCTTGGCCGTGAGCGGCTCACCGCATTCCGAACAGACCATGACTGGGTCGAACAACTTTCCGCAGTTCTTGTGCTCATGCAGCATCGGCCTCCCGCGCGCGTCGACCATGTGGATGTTGCCCCAGTGCACGATGGACATGATGATCGGATAAAGGTCGAGACCCTTCTGCGTCAGGATGTATTCGTAGCGCTTTGGCGAGTCCTGGTAGGGAATCCGGCGAAGCACGCCGAAGCGCACCAGCTTCTTCAGCCGATCGGCGAGAAGATGCCGGGTAACTCCCAGCGACGCCTGAAATTCATCGAACCTGCGGATGCGCAGAAAGCATTCGCGCAGGATGAGCAGGCTCCAGCGGTCGCCGATCACGGCCACTGTGCGGGCGAGCGAACAAGGCTCCTCCTCGAGAGCGTCCCATTTCATTCGCGTCTCCAGCAATTCGCCACAGCATTTCAAAATAAATTCTAAATTAGAACGGACATGATTTCAATACGATACCTCACTAACCGCTACAAACCTTAGATCATATGATGAGTATCATATTGACAGTTCTAAAATAGAACGTAGCATCTCGATGCGATTAACGGGGCGGTCTGCGGGGGCTGCCAGTCGAAAAGGAAAGGCGTGCCATGGCTGTTCCGCTTAAGGTCGAGTTTCATTTCGATTTCGGTAGTCCCAACGCTTATCTCGCCGAACTGGTGCTGCCGGAGATCGAGCGGCGGATCGGCGTGAAGTTCGACTACGTTCCCGTGCTCCTCGGTGGCGTCTACAAGGCGACTGGCAATATGTCGCCAGCCGAGTCCCTGCACGGCATCAAGAACAAGCCCGGATACAACGCGCTGGAAACTGAGCGCTTTCTACGGCGCCACAACATCACGAAATTCAAGTCGAACCCGTTCTTCCCGGTGAACACGCTAACGCTGATGCGCGGCGTCGTTGCGGCCCAGTTCGAGGGAATGTTCGAGCCCTATTTCCGCGCCGCCTATCACCACATGTGGGTCGAGCCCAAGAAGATGGACGATCCGCAGGTCTTCCGCGAGGCGTTCCTGTCCTCTGGACTCGATATCGATCGCATTGCGGTGCGCGCACAGCAGGACGACGTCAAGAAGAAGCTGATCGAGAACACCAGTGATGCCGTGGCTCGCGGCTCGTTCGGATCGCCGACCTTTTACGTCGGGAGCGAGATTTTCTTTGGCAAGGACAAATTGCGCGAGGTGGAGGACGAGATCGTCGCGCAACTAGCCACGGAGCGGCGCAAGACCGCCTGATCCGGACCGGAAGCAAGAAAGAATAGGGCCCAAAGGGCCATTGCAGGGAGGTTTCAGTGGTGGCTTCGACGCAGACGGTGGCAGAACATCTTGAAGGCTTGCCAAACCGGATCCACGGGGTGATCGACCGGCATGTCGACTTGACCCCGGATCGTCTTGCCTTGATCGATGACAAGGCAAGCTTGACCTATCGCGAGCTGGATCGGAGCGTGGGCGGCGTCGCGAGGGCGTTGCGGGCGCTGGGAATCCGCGCCGGCGACCGCATGATGATCGTCAGCGAAAACTCCATTCCGCTCGCCTGTCTGCTGCTCGCCGCAAGCCGGCTTGATGCATGGGCGATCGTCGTCAATCCGCGGCTGTCGCCACGCGAGATTGACCAGATCAAGGATCACAGTGGCGCTCGTCGGGCTTTCTTTACCACCGATGTTTCGCAGGAAGCATCCGACCACGCCACGCGGTATGGCGCGAGCATACAGGATGTCGGCCCGCTCGAGGGCATCGGCGTGACCGCGCTGAATGAGACGACCGCGCCAGAGCCGGTCGAGACCGAAGGCTCGCACCAGGTTGCGGTCCTCATCTACACATCGGGGACCACGGGCACGCCCAAGGGCGTGATGCTAACTCACCGCAATCTCCTGTTCAGCGCAAAGGGCACTGCCAATTGGCGGAAGATGACGTCGGCCGATGTGCAATATTGTGTACTGCCGATCTCGCACATCGTTGGCATTTCGTTGCTCACCATGACTTTGATGGTTGGCGGCACCGTGCGCCTGGTCGCAAAGTACGATCCGGCCGCCCTCGCGAAAGCGATGGCGGAGGAGGGTATTACCATCCTCAATGGCGTGCCGGCGACTTACCAGCGGCTGGTTGAATACCGGCGCAACGCAGGCTTGCCGAAGTTCAATCGTGGTGCGCTTCGCCTGATTGCAGTGGCGGGAGCGCCGCTCGATCTGGATCTCAAATCTCGTGTCGAGCAGGAACTCGGCCTGCCGCTCCTTAACGGCTACGGCATTACCGAGTGCTCGCCGGGCATCTCCGGCGTCCGATTCGATAACCCGAGGGCCGACCACGCCGTAGGAACGGTTCTCCCAGGCCTTGAGGCAAAGCTCGTCGCTCGGAACGGCAAGACCGTTGCCAACGCTGAGGTCGGTGAGCTCCATGTTCGTGGCCCGAATGTGATGCGTGGCTACTACCGCGCTCCCGACTTGACCGCGAAGGCGATCGATGCCGACGGTTGGTTCAACACCGGCGACCTAGCGCGCTTCGAGGGCGACTGCCTCTTCATCGTTGGCAGGACCAAGGAGATGATCATCCGCTCCGGATTTAACGTCTATCCGGCTGAGATAGAAGCAGTGTTGAGTACGCACGATGCGGTGGTGCAGTGCGCCGTGGTCGGACGGCCAGTCGAGGGCAATGAAGAGATCGTGGCCTTTGTGCAGCTGATCAAGGGCTCGACCGTCACGGTACAGGATCTGATGGCCCATGTTGCTCCGCAACTGACCTCGTACAAGCGCCCGTCCGAGATTATCCTGATGGACGCGCTGCCCGCGACATCAACGGGCAAGCTATTGAAGCACAAGCTCGCGGAATCGCTGCGCAGCTGAGGCTGACGCGCCGTCCGCAGAACAACTCACTCAAGCAAGAGACCGGAGAACACCATGCAAAAGAGAAACAAGACGGTTGCCGTCATTGGTGCCGGTGATTTCATCGGCGGCGAGATCGCCAAGAAGTTCGCCTCCGAGGGCTTCACCATCTTCGCCGGTCGCCGCAACGGCGATAAGCTTGCGCCACTCGTCAAGGAGATCGAAGCCGCCGGCGGCGAAATCCATGCCCGCTCGCTCGATGCGCGCAAGGAGGAGGAAATCACTGCCTTCCTCAACGACGCCGACAAGCATGCGCCGCTGGAAGTTTGCATCTTCAACATTGGCGCCAACGTAAATTTCCCGATCCTGGAGACTACCGAGCGCGTGTTCCGCAAGGTCTGGGAAATGGCGTGCTACTCCGGCTTCCTGGCCGGGCGTGAGGCGGCGCGGCTGATGACGGCGCGCGGTGCGGGCAACATTTTCTTCACCGGCGCGACCGCGTCGTTGCGCGGCGGCAGCGGCTTTGCCGCCTTCGCCGGCGCCAAGTTTGGCTTGCGCGCCGTGGCGCAGGCGATGGCGCGCGAGCTCGGACCGAAGAACATCCACGTCGCGCATCTCATCATCGACTCCGGTGTCGATACCGAATGGGTGCGGCAGCGCCGCATCGAGGCGCTCGGTCCCAATGCGCTCGACAACCCCGACCTCCTGATGCCGCCGTCGTCGGTCGCGGCGTCCTACTGGCAGCTCTATCAGCAGCCGAAGAGCGCCTGGACGTTTGAGCTGGAAATCAGACCCTTTGGCGAGAAGTGGTAGGAGTAGGTCCGATGGAGCTCGCATTGTCACCGGAGGATGCCGCCTTCCGCGACGAGGTGCGCGCCTTCATCGCCGGGAATTATCCGGCGGAGATGCGCGTTCCGAATCCGGAGACTGATCTTTCCAAGGAGCAGATGCTCCTCTGGCATCGCATCCTGCACAAGAAGGGCTGGATCGCGCCGCTCTGGCCGAAGGAATATGGCGGGCCCGGCTGGTCGATCACGCGCCGCTTCATCTTCGAGCAGGAGACCACGCGCGCCGGCACGATGCCGCCGTTGGCGTTCAGCGTCACTATGGTTGGCCCGGTCATCTATACGTTCGGCAACGAAGCGCAGAAGAAGAAGTTTCTGCCGCGCATCCTGTCCGGTGAGGACTGGTGGTGCCAGGGCTATTCCGAGCCGGGCTCCGGCTCCGATCTTGCCACGGTCCGCACCAAGGCCGTACGTGACGGTGACCACTACATCGTCAACGGCCACAAGACCTGGACCACGCTGGCCCAGCACGCCGACTGGATCTTTTGCCTGGTGCGGACCGATCCTGCCGCCAAACCGCAGTCCGGCATCTCGTTCCTGCTGATCGACATGAAGTCGCCCGGTGTTACGGTCCGGCCGATCATCACCATCGACGGCTCCCACGAGGTCAACGATGTCTTCCTGGAAGACGTTCGCGTTCCCGTAGAGAACCTCATTGGCGAGGAGAACAAGGGCTGGAGCTACGCGAAATTCCTGCTCGGCAATGAACGCACCAGCATGGCCGGGATCGGCCGCTCGACGCGCTACATCGAGCGGCTGAAGCGGATCGTGAAGGCCGAGATATGGGAGGAGGATCCGGCCCATCTCGAATTCATCAGGGATATCGCCCGCGTTGAGGTCGACGTGCTGGCGCTGGAAGCGACCGAGTTGCGGGTCGTGGCGCAGATGGCGCGCGGGATCGATCCGGGGCCGGCGGCCTCGCTGTTCAAGATCCGCGGCACCGAGATCTTTCAGAACATCACCGAGCTGACTCACCGTGCCACCGGCAATTATGGTCTGGCGATCCGAGAGCATCCGGTCAGCGCGAACCATTTCATGCCTGGGCCGGACTATGGACACACCGCGTCGGAAAAGTACCTGAACTCGCGAAAGCTCAGCATCTACGGCGGGTCGAACGAGATCCAGCGCAACATCATCGCCAAGGCAGTGCTCGGTCTCTAGCAACAGCGCCACAAGAGGATCGGATGGATATCCAGTTCACGGAAGAGCAGGAATTATTGCGATCGAGCGTCCAGCGTCTGCTGCGCGACCAGTATGATTTTGACGCGCGTCGCAAGATCGTCGCAAGCGAAGAAGGCGCTAGCCGCGAACAATGGGCTGACTTCGCCGAACTCGGTCTGTTCGCGGCGCCGTTCTCCGAGGACGTCGGCGGTCTCGGTGGTGGACCGCTGTCGACCATGATCATCATGCAGGAGTTCGGCCGCCACCTCGTGGTCGAGCCGTTCGTTGAAACGGTCGTGCTTGCCGGCGGCCTGATCGAGCAGGCGGGATCCGACACGCAGAAGAAGGGCTTTATCCCCGACATCATCGCGGGGAAGAAGATCTGGGCTCTGGCCTGGGCCGAAAAGGGCTCGCGCTTCGATCTGGCGACGGTGACGACTACCGCGCGCCACGACGACGGCGACTACGTCTTGAGTGGCGAGAAGACAGCTGTGATCGCCGCACCCTGGGCGGATTATCTCATCGTCTCTGCCCGGATCTCAGGTGACCGCGGCGGCGTCAGCCTGTTCGTCGTCGATCGGCGCGCGGCCAACCTGCATCTGCAGAGTTTCAAGACCATCGACGGACGCCGCGCCGCTGAGGTCAGTTTGAACAATGTCCGCGGTCAGCTGCTTGGCAAGGAAGGCGAAGGTGTCGCTGCGCTGGAAGCCTGCCGTGATCGGGCGATCGGCGCGCTCTGTGCCGAAGCCGTCGGCGCGATCGGGGAGCTGAACTCGGCCACGCTGGAATATTCAAAGACGAGAAAGCAGTTCGGAACGGCGATCGGCTCGTTTCAGGTGCTGCAGCACCGGATGGTCGACATGTTTGTCGCGCATCAGGAGGCGCTCTCCCTGATGCAGCATCTCAATCTCAGCCTCCACGCGGGCGAGACTGGCGTCTCGCGACTGGCGTCAGGCGCAAAATCGAAAATCGGTTATGCCGGCAGGTTCGTCGCCGACCAGGCGGTGCAGCTGCATGGTGGCATGGGCATGACCGACGAGCTCAATGTCGGGCACTACTTCAAGCGCATTTCCGCGATCAACATCCAGTTCGGCGATCCCGCATATCACTTGCTGCGCTACGCGCGGCTCGAAAAAGCGGCCTAAGCAGAGACGCAAGCATGACAACTGATGCAGTTATCGTTTCTACCGCGCGTACCGGTGTCGGCAAGGCCTATCGCGGCGCGCTCAACAATACCGACGGTCCGACCCTGGCCGGCCATGTGATGGCCGAGGCCGTGAAACGTGCCGGTATCGCGCCCGGCGAGGTCGAGGACGTGGTGATGGGCTGTGCCATGCAGCAGGGCACCATGGTGATGAACGTCGCGCGCAAGGGCGCGATCCGTGCCGGTCTCCCCGTCACGGTTGCCGGTACCACAATTGATCGCCAGTGCGCCTCTGGCCTGCAGGCGATCGCGGTCGCTGCGCGCTCGGTGATGCTCGACGGCGTCGAGATCGCGATCGGCGGCGGCATCGAGTCGATCAGTCTGGTGCAGAACGACCACATGAACAGGTTCCATGCCGTCGACGAAGAGCTGATGGCGATGAAGCCGGAAATGTACATGTCGATGCTGGAGACCGCGGAGGTCGTCGCCGAGCGCTACAGGATTGGCCGCGATAAGCAGGACGAATACAGCCTCGAATGCCAGCGCCGCGTCGGTGCCGCCCTGCAGGGGGGCCGCTTCAACGACGAGATCGTGCCGATCACGACCAGGATGGCCGTGATCGACAAGGACACCAAGGAGGTCAGCTACCAGCAGGTGACGCTGACCAAAGACGAAGGACCGCGCCCCGATACGACCGCCGAGGGCCTCGCCAAGATCAAGCCGGTGTTCGAGGGCAAGACGATAAGCGCCGGCAATGCCAGCCAGCTTTCGGACGGCGCCTCGGCTTGCGTGATCATGAGCGACAAGATCGCTGCCAGGAAGGGCCTGAAGCCGCTTGGCATCTTCCGCGGCTTCGTCGCCGCCGGCGTCGAGCCGGACGAGATGGGCGTCGGCCCGGTCGCTGCGATCCCGCGGCTGTTGAAGCGCCACAATCTGAAGATCGACGACATCGATCTCTGGGAGCTCAATGAGGCCTATGCGGTGCAGGTGATCTATTGCCGCGACAAGCTCGGCATCGATCCGGACAAGCTCAACGTCAATGGCGGCTCGATCGCGATCGGCCATCCCTACGGCATGACCGGTTCGCGGCTCACGGGGCACCTCCTGATCGAGGGCCGTAGGCGCAAGGCGAAATACGGCGTGGTGACCATGTGCATCGGCGGTGGCATGGGCGCGGCCGGTCTGTTCGAAGTCGTCCACTGATTCAAAAGCGGAGATCACACGTGAAGACGGCAATCACTGAACTATTCGGCATCCAGCATCCGATCATCCAGGGTGGCATGCATTATGTCGGCTTTGCCGAGCTTGCGGCAGCCGTCTCCAACGCCGGCGGTCTCGGCATCATCACCGGCCTGACACAGAGAACCCCGGAACGGCTGGCGAAGGAAATCGCGCGTTGCCGCGACATGACCGACAAGCCCTTCGGCGTGAACCTGACCTTCCTGCCGAGCTTCATCGCGCCTCCCTATCCAGAATACATCGCCGCCATCAAGGAAGGTGGCGTCAAGGCTGTCGAGACCGCTGGCCGCAGCCCCGAGCAGTACATGCCGGCGCTGAAGGCGGCCGGGATCAAGGTGATCCACAAATGCACTTCGGTGCGACATTCGCTTAAGGCTGAGAAGATCGGTTGCGATGCGGTGAGCGTTGACGGGTTCGAGTGCGGCGGCCACCCTGGCGAGGACGACATCCCGAATATGATCCTGCTGCCGCGCGCGGCGGACGAATTGAAGATCCCGTTTGTGGCCTCGGGCGGCATGGCGGATGCTCGGAGCCTCGTGGCAGCGCTGTCGATGGGCGCGGCCGGAATGAACATGGGAACCCGCTTCGTCGCTACCAAGGAAGCGCCGGTCCACGACAACGTCAAGCACGCGTTGGTCAAGGCAACCGAGCTCGACACGGTGCTGGTGATGCGCGCGCTGCGCAATACCGAGCGTGTGCTCAAGAACAAGGGCGTCGATCAACTGCTCGAAGTCGAGCGTGAAAAGGGCGCAAGCCTGAAGATCGACGACATCCACGAGCAGGTGGCCGGAGTCTACCCCAAGGTCATGGTGAACGGCGAAATGGACGCGGGTGCCTGGAGCTGCGGGATGGTGGTCGGCCTGATCAAGGACATTCCGACCGTGAAGGAGCTGATCGATCGTATCATGAGTGAGGCCGAGCAGATCATACGTCAGCGCCTCACCGGCTTTCTTGACGGGACTATCGACGACGCACCGGCGCGCGCCGTCGCCTGACGGCCCGGCGCCACGCGGGAATGTCGAACAACAACATCGATGGGAGCGAAGGCATGCTGGTCACGGGCAGTTATCAATACCCGACGATGGAATCGGTGATCTACGGCAAGCCTGCGGCCGAGGCGCTGCGTGAGGAAGCGGAGCGGCTTGGCGCCAGGCGTGTCTACCTGATCGTCAGCCGCACCCTGAACAGCAAGACCGAAGAGATTGAGAAGATCCGCAAAGGCCTGGGCGAACGCCATGCCGAGACGTTCGATGGGGTCCCGCAGCACACGACACGCGAAGCGGTGGTGCAGATCGCGAGGCGAGCGGCGGAGGCGAAGACTGACCTAGTCGTCGCCATCGGCGGCGGCTCGGCGGTCGACGCGGCGAAGATCGTGCTGATGTGCATGGAGCACGAGATCTTCGAGCAGGACGGGCTTGACGGCTTCGAAACCACGCCGGAGCGACGCTTCGGTCAGTTCCGCACCCCCAAGGTGCGCATGATTGCCATCCCCAGCACGCTGTCCGGCGGCGAATACAATTCCGGCACGCTGGTCACCGATGCCCGCCGCAAGCTGAAGCAGATCTTCAACCACCCCATGATGATGCCGCGCAGTATCATTCTCGATCCCGCCATCACCAAATATACGCCGGAAAAACTCTGGCTTGGTTCCGGCACACGAGCCATGGATCACGGCATCGAGGCGATCTGTTCGAGTCGTCCCAATATACTCGTCGACGCCGTGTGTCAGCAGGGACTGCGCTATCTGCATGATGGTCTCGGGCGCACCAGGAGCAATCCGAACGACGAAGCGGCACGGCTGAGCTGTCAGTTGGGCTCGTGGCTGTCGGCCTTCGGGTTGCAGGCGAGGGTGCCGATGGGGGCGAGCCACGCCATCGGTCATGTGCTCGGCGGCACCTGCGACGTGCCGCATTATTTCTGCACAGCCGTGATGATGCCGAGCGTGTTGCGCTACAACCGCCCGGCCACGGAAGCCGCTCAGAAGGCGGTCGCAGCCGCACTCGGGAGGCCCGAGCGTGATGCCAGCGAGGCCTTCGCGGAATTTATCGCGGAGCTCGGCCTTCCCCGGACGCTCGCCGAGGTCGGCGTTACCGAGGATCGCTTCGAGCTGATCGGCAAGAACGCCATGCTCTCGATCTTTACGCGGGCGAACCCGCAGCCGATCCGCGAGCCCGGCGACGTCATCAAGATACTCAAATTGGCCGCCTGAGCCGATCGAGGAACAAGCGTCGGACCTGCGGAAGGCGAGACGCGTCAACATTGGAGGAATGCGCGATGTTTAGGAGCATCCGGCTGGGCTGCGCAATCTTGCTTGCTATGTCAATCTCGTGCTGGGCAGGTGACACGCCCGGTGTCACGGCGACGCAAATCAAGATCGGCGGGATATTTCCCCTGAGTGGGCCGGCTTCCTCGATCGGCCAGACCGGACAGGGCGTGCGGGCCTATGTGCAATCGGTCAACGATCGCGGAGGGATTAACGGACGCAAAATCGAATATCTCATGCTCGATGATGCTTATAGCCCGCCGAAGGCATTTGAGCACGCGCGCAGGCTGGTGGAGAGCGACGATGTCGCCTTTATGTTCAGCCAGCTCGGCACGGCGGGCAATTCCGCCGTGGCAAAATACCTCGCCGCGAAACGGGTGCCGACGATCGCGATCGTGACCGGCGCCAGCAAATTCACCAGCGTCAAGGACTACCCGCTGACGACCACGGGACTTGTCAGCTATGACACCGAGGGAAAGATCTACGCAAGATATCTGCAGCGCACCTTGCCCACGGCGAAATACGCGATTCTGTTCCAGAACGACGATCTGGGTCGTGACTATGTGAATGCCTTCAAAACGGTGCTAGGCGCTGATTTCGACAAGCGCGTGGTGACCGCCAGTTACGAGGTGACGGAACCAACGGTCGACTCGCAGGTGGTCACACTCAAGAGTTCGGGTGCACAGGCGCTGTTCATCGCAGGTACACCGAAATTCGCTGCTCAGGCCATCCGCCGCGCCGCCGAGAGCGGCTGGAAGCCGACAATCTTCATCAACTTCCCCTCATCGACAATCGCGGGCACGCTGAAGCCGGCGGGATTGGAAAACGCGATCGGCGTGATCGTGGGAACGCCGAACAAGGACCCCAGCGATCAGAAGTGGGCGGATGACGAGGGCGTCAAGGTCTATCGTGACTTCTTCGAACGATATCTGGCCGGCTCGGATATCACCAACACCAGCTATCTGACCGGGTATCAGCAGGGCATGGTGCTGGAGCAGATTCTCAAGCAATGCGGCGACGACCTTTCGCGCGAAAACATCATCAAACAGGCGAAGTCGCTGAAGAACCTCGTGCTGCCGACCGCGCTGCCCGGAATTCACATCAACACCAGCGCCAGCAACAACATGATCTGGACGCAACTGCAGCTTCAGCGATGGACCGGCACGGGCTGGGAGCAGTTCGGTGAAATTCTCGACGGGAGCTCGGAGTAGGCGACCCCACGTTCATCAGGAGCGATCCACGATGGCTGATTTGCGAATATTCTCTTATCTACCGAACCCGCGTGTCTGGAAGGCAACCATCGCCGCCCGGTTCTGCGCCGTGGACGTCGAGGTCAGGGGAGCATCGGCCAAGGAGTTGAGGGAATGGCTATGGGATTATGATGCGCGTCCCCTGGCTGACAACGAGCGTCAATCCTTGTCATCCCTTGCGCGTATCGGCCGGGTCGGGCTGACCGGTGCGCAGCTCTTCAAGACCGATGCGTTCCTTGAAGCACAGCCGTTCGGTAACGTGCCGACAGCTTTCGGGCCCGGCGGAAAGACCGGCATCTTCGAGTCGAACAGCATCATGCGAGCGGTGGCGCGGCTGGGTGAGGCGGCGTTCCCGCTCTATGGGCGTGATGCTTACGAAGCGTCCAGGATCGACAGCTTTCTGGATGTCAGCCTCGTCTTTGCGAGAGATGCGCAGATCTATCTGCTCGCGCTTTCGGGCGGCACGGTCGATGCGGCGATACATGCGCGCGCCAAGGAGGCCTTCGCCATCTATGCCTCGGGACTGGAACAGGCGTTGTCTCCGCGACGGGATACGCTGGTGGGAAATGGCATCACCTTGGCGGACATTTGCTTTGCCGCCGAGTTTGCATTGTTCATGAACGAGCATGCCCGGGCCAGGCAATTGAGCGAGCATGGGCTCGACAGGATCCTGCATCAGGGGGTCGAAAGCGACTATCCGCTGGCGTTCGCGCACTTCGCCCGGCTGATTGATCACGAGCACTTCAGGCCGGACCTCAAACCGTATGTCGAAAGATTGGTCTCAAAGGCGGCCCCCTGAAGGTAATAGCCGCCCGCTCCAACCAGGAGGTTTAATCGCATGATCGCGCCCGTTTGCCTGATAACGGGCGTTGGACCCGGCACGGGTTCGGCGCTCGCCAGACGATTTGCCGAGGGCGGCTACCGCGTGGCGCTTCTCGCCAGGAACGAGGAACGTCTTGCCGCACTCGAGAGCGAGCTGCCGAACGCGCGTGGCTATCGATGCGACGTGTCCGATCCGGCGCAGATCGAAATGGTCGCGAGCTCCGTCGAGCGCGAGCTGGGTCAGCCCGGCGTCGTCATCCACAATGCCGTTGGCGGAGCTTTTGGTACGTTTCGCGAGATTGATCCGCAGATTCTCAACCGAAACTTCCAGATCAATACGATGGGACTCTTGTATCTCGCGAGGCGCTTTGCGCCGGCGATGGTCAGCTCGGGCAAGGGCGCCATTGTTGCCACCGGCAATACGTCAGCCCTGCGGGGCAAGCCCGCTTTCGCCGGCTTTGCACCGACCAAGGCGGCGCAGCGGATCCTGGCCGAATCGATGGCGCGCGAGCTCGGGCCGCAAGGCGTACATGTCGCCTATGTCATCATTGATGCGGTTATCGATTTGGAATGGACTAGGAAACGCTACCCGGCGAGTCCGGAAGACTTTTTCATTAAGCCGCAGGCGATTGCAACGGAGATCTGGCACGTTGTTCATCAGGATCGCAGCGCGTGGTCATTCAATGTCGAGTTGCGGCCCTTCGGAGAAAACTGGTAGCCGCAGCCTGGAATGTGGTCCCGGACATGTGTCGACAGGCTCCTTGAGTTGCCTCGTGCAGCCAAGAGTTGGCCCGGAAACGGGAGATTTGCTCGTTAGTCGTCAATGTCTCGATCCCTGCCGCCACGTTGTGGCAGTCGCAGCGCGTCTGAGCACACTCCATTCAGGAGAGGCTTAGGCGGCTTTCAATCGCCCGCCCGGCACAAAGGCGGTCCGGCTCAAAGAAACGCAC
>NZ_JBANBK010000049.1:0-63942 GCF_053572325.1 Bradyrhizobium sp. UFLA05-112
TTGAAGTCCCGGTGCTGTCCCAAGCAGCCCTCAAGAAGGGTGCCGCGCTCGATCTACGAGGGCGCTCGCGACATGGCGCGCGAGATAGCACGATCTTGGGAAGGCCGCACTTCGCGTCGGCTTCGCAAGAAGATCGAGATGCTGTTCGCGCACCTCAAGCGCATTCTCAAACTCGACCGTTTGCGGTTACGAGGCCCAAACGGCGCGCGCGACGAGTTCACTCTCGCAGCCACCGCTCAGAACCTTCGCAAGATGGCCAAGCTGATCCCGATGCAAACCCTTAAGCCCGCATAAAGGCCGACACAGCCGCTCGGCCGCATCGCCGCTGACGCCAATACATCGGATTACTGCCGCCCTTTTTCAACGGAATCGGCCCATCTGCGACCTCGGGCAATGTCCGCTCTTCCGCCGTTGTTGCGGGTTGAGCGGACATCAGTCGGCCGAGCCGCTTAGTGAGTACACGCCCCAGTACTCAAGTGCCTCGCCGAAAATGATGTAGAAGACATGCCACAGTAACCGGTACCGGTACCTCGGTCGCTTCAATCCCGGCTGACCGCCCCGGGTCCTCCCCACCCCCTTCAGCGATAGCGTCCGCCGCGAGGGCAGCCAGAGCCATTAGGCGCAGCGGGTGACGGTCTGGACATCCATCGATACGTCTGCGCTGATGTCCCGCAACGCGCGCTCCAGCGGCTCAGTGGGTCTTCGAGCGCTGCCGTATATCTGCGCAGCGAAGCGCGAGCGCCGGAGATACCTCACCATCGCACTCACACGGCAAAAATGAATCGCTGCGATTCCGAAAACGCGGATCGCTGTGCCCTTGCGCACCGACAGCCGCACACGCTCGAGCTGGATGTCGCCGCGCGGCGCCTCCATCGCAGTCACCCGCAGCACGAAGCGATCGGTGCGCTCGCGGATATCGCGCGTCTCGACGAAGACGGACAGCGCCACCGAATAGAGTGGCTTGGCCAGCACGGTGTGCGCGATGCGCGCGGTCTTCCAGGTCGCCGTAGCAAACCCTGCGGCGATCGCGGCGATCATGATGGCGGGTGCGAACAACCGGCTCCGCCGCAGCAGCACGGCACCCGCCATGAGCACCAGCGCCATGATCGCGGCGACCGCGAGCACGGGTTCGTGGTCGGCGGCAAAATAGAGGGCAATCCCGGCACCGAAGGCCACGGGCACCCACGGCAGCAGCCGACCGGCGCCAGCTTCCGCCTTGGCCCATCCGCGCAACGTCTCGGCCAACGACGACCACGCGCCAAAGCCTGCCGGCACAAGCCCGCCGGCCGAAGCGGCACGGCCCGCTGGCCATGTCCCGGCGATCCCCTGAGAGCGGTGTGGCCGGGAAGGCTCCGCCATTCCTGCACCTTACGATACGCGACGGGTGCGGAGGCTACCGGAAGGTGCGGGGACGCGAATAGCGGAACGGAAAGGGAACCAGCCGAAGGGCGGCTACTTTTCCTCTTCCATCGTTACGGCCACCGCCGCCTTGGCGGAGAGCCGCACCTTGTTGCCCTCGACATCGGCAACCAGGCCCTTGTCGATGAAATGATGATGGCCCTTGTGGCTGCCCTCGCCGCTATCCTTCCTGGTCAGCTTGATGCGGTTGCCCTCGACGCGGTCGACGGTGCCGATATGAACGCCGTCGGCGCCGATCACTTCCATGTGCTCTGCGATGTTTTGCATGGTGGGGAATCCTTGTTGATCCCACACAACGCGTGGGCAACCTTTCCGTTCACTTCCCCCGTCATTCCGGGGCGCGACGAAGTCGCGAGCCCGAAATGACGACCAAATGTGACGGCGCTATTGCTGGATCAGCGGCGTTCGCGACGACACATGGTGGCTCGCGATTTTCCAGTCGCCGTCCTCGCGGACGAGAACCCACGTGATCTTGACCGACAACGACGGAATTTCCTCGCCCAAATCGAACGAGGCAATGCCGGCCATGTTGATCACGTCAGGCGCGACATGGGCCGACGCAATGTCCGAAAACGTGACACGCGGCGCCCGCCACCGCGGCAGGCCGTCGAAATAGGCCGCCACGCCCTCTCTGCCGCGATAGAGGGTTGGATTCGAGCCCAGAAAGAAGGCACTCTTGGAGTCTGTCTCTTATACACATCCAAAGGTGTCGCGCAATCCGATCGTCCGCGAAAACACCGGCTTGCCCGGCGTCGAATCCTTGTCGCGCACGAAGTAGCCCTGCCGCTCGAACTGCATCGGCTCGGTCGCATTGCTCTCGGCAACCGATACCTCGATCCGCGCATCGGGAAGGATCTCCAGCGACTGCGGGTTGAGATCGGCGACAAAATTGGCAGCGTTCGGGCTCGGGTTCGAGAAAAGCTGGTTGTAGACGCGGATCTCGGCGGGCACGGACTGCGCCGCCGGCAGCCAGTGCATGGTCGCCTTGACCTTGCGGCCGTCAGGCGCGTTGCCGCCCTTGGTCAGCGGATCATAGGTACAGCGAAGCTCGACCACCTCGCCGGCATCGTTCTTGATCACGCCGGTGCACTTGATGAAATAGGCATAGCGCAGCCGCACCTCGTTGCCCGGCGACAGGCGGAAGAACTTCTTCGGCGGGTTTTCCATGAAGTCGTCGCGCTCGATATAGATCTCCCGGGAGAACGCGATCTTGCGCGTGCCGGCCGACGGATCGTCCGGATGGTTGATCGCCTCGAGCTCCTCGACCTGCCCTTCCGGATAGTTCTCGATCACGACCTTCAGCGGTCGCAGCACCGCCATGCGCCGCTGCGCCGTGCGGTTCAACTCCTCGCGAATGCAGAATTCGAGCATGCCGACGTCGACCACGCTGTTGGCTTTCGCCACACCGATGCGCTTGACGAATTCGCGAAGTGCAGCCGGCGGCACGCCGCGGCGGCGCAGGCCCGCCATGGTCGGCATGCGCGGATCGTCCCAGCCCGCGACATGACCGTCGCGCACGAGCTGGGTCAGCACGCGTTTCGACAGGACCGTGTAGGTCAGGTTCAGCCGCGCGAACTCGTACTGGTGCGGCTCGGAGGGCACCGGCAGCTTCTCGATGAACCAGTCGTAGAGCGGACGGTGGTCCTCGAACTCCAGCGTGCAGATCGAATGGGTGATGCTCTCGATTGCATCCGACTGGCCGTGCGCATAGTCGTAGCTCGGATAAATGCACCACTTGTCACCTGTGCGCGGATGATGCGCATGCAGGATGCGGTACATCACGGGATCGCGCAGGTTGATGTTCGGCGAGGCCATGTCGATCTTGGCCCGCAACACGCGCGCTCCGTTCGGGAATTCGCCGGCCTTCATGCGGCGGAACAGATCGAGGTTCTCATCCACCGAGCGGTCGCGGAACGGCGAATTCTTGCCGGGCTCGGTCAGCGTGCCGCGGGTAAGCCGGATCTCATCCTGGGTCTGGTCGTCGACATAGGCGAGCCCGTCGCGGATCAGCTTCTCCGCCCATTCGTAGAGGCGGTCAAAATAGTCCGAGGCATAGAACAGGTTGTTGCCCCAGTCGAAGCCGAGCCAGTGCACGTCGGCCTGGATGGAGTCGATATATTCCTGCTCTTCCTTGACCGGATTGGTGTCGTCGAAGCGCAAGTGGCAGCGGCCGCGAAATTCCTCGGCGATGCCGAAATTGAGCGCAATCGACTTGGCATGGCCGATGTGCAAGTAGCCGTTCGGCTCCGGCGGGAACCGGGTCACGACCTCCTTGTACCTGGCCGCATCGAGATCGGCCTGGACAATGTCACGAATGAAATCGCGCCCCGCCTCAGTTGCCACCGGTTCTGTCGTCATTCCGAAAATCCTGTCGGGAAATCAGCGGTCCTTCTGCCAGTTTCGGGAGGCCGAGCCAAGCCCTCAGCCCGGTCCGATGCGGTCCGCCGGCAGGCTTTAGTTATGCACCGTTCCTGCTATACACCACCGCCTCCAATGCATAGGCCGTTCCACACATGACCGATTCCGTCGTCACGCGCTTCGCCCCCTCGCCGACCGGCTTCCTCCATATCGGGGGCGCCCGCACGGCTCTGTTCAACTGGCTCTTTGCGAAGAAGCACGGCGGCAAGATGCTGCTCCGGATCGAGGATACCGACCGCGAACGCTCAACCGAGGCGGCGATCGGCGCCATCCTCGACGGACTGAAATGGCTGGAGCTCGGTTGGGATGGCGAGGTGATCTACCAGTTCAGCCGCGCCGCCCGCCACCGCGAGGTGGCCGAACAGCTGCTCGCCGACGGCAAGGCCTATCACTGCTACGCCACCGCCGACGAGCTCGCCGCGATGCGAGAGAGGGCGCGCGCGGAGGGCCGCACCCGCCTCTATGACGGCATGTGGCGCGACCGCGATCCGGCAACCGCGCCCGCGAACGTCAAGCCGACGATCCGGCTGCGCGCACCGCAGACCGGCGAGACCGTGATCGAGGACCAGGTGCAGGGTCGCGTGGTCTGGCAGAACGAGAACCTCGACGACCTCGTCCTGCTCCGCGGCGATGGTACGCCGACCTACATGCTCGCGGTGGTGGTCGACGACCACGACATGGGCGTCACCCATGTGATCCGCGGCGATGATCACCTCATCAACGCCGCGCGCCAGAAGCAGATCTACGACGCGATGGGCTGGGCGTTGCCGAGCATGTCACACATCCCGCTGATCCATGGCCCGGATGGCTCAAAACTTTCCAAGCGTCACGGTGCGCTCGGCGTCGATGCCTACCGCGCCATGGGCTATCTGCCGGCCGCGCTACGCAATTACCTCGTTCGCCTCGGCTGGAGCCATGGCGACCAGGAGATCTTCTCGACCGAGGAGATGATCGCCGCGTTCGACCTCGCCAGCGTCGGCCGCGCCGCCGCGCGTTTCGACTTTGCCAAGCTCGAGAACCTCAACGGCCACTACATTCGTAACGCGGACGATCAATCGCTCGTGAAGATGTTCGAGGACGTACTCGATTACGTCCCGGGGAAGGCCGAGCTCAAGGCCAAGCTGAACGATGCCACGCGCGCGCAGCTCCTGAAGGCCATGCCGAGCCTGAAGGAGCGCGCCAAGACGCTGATCGAGCTGATCGACGGCGCCTATTTCATCTTCGCGGACCGACCGCTGGAGCTCGATCCCAAGGCGGCAGCCCTGCTCACGCCGGAGAACCGGGCGCTGATCGGCCGGCTTCATTCCGCGCTGGAGAATGTCGAGAGCTGGAGCGCGGTCACCGCGGAAGCCGCGCTGCGCGCTTTTGCCGAGGAAAATAGTCTCAAGCTCGGCGCGGTCGCCCAGCCGCTGCGGGCGGCGCTGACGGGACGGTCCACCTCGCCCGGTATTTTCGAGGTTTTGGACGTTCTGGGACGCCAGGAAAGCCTGGGCCGCCTGAAGGATCAGTCTACGACGTAAGTCCTGTGCGGTGCCCATCTTGCAGCGCACACAGCAATAATATACCCATCTCACCCGTACCTTCTGGAATATCCGGCTTGCCCCGCCATCTGATGGGGGACGATCAGGTCCGGCCCGTTTCACAATTCATCGGGGACTTACGATGGACGCAAAATCCACAAAAACAGCAACGCTGACGGTCGGAAACAAGAACTACGATCTCCCGATCCTGAGCGGCAGCGTCGGGCCTGACGTCGTCGATATCGGCAAGCTATACGGACAATCGGGCCTCTTCACGTACGATCCGGGCTTTACCTCGACCGCGAGCTGCCAGTCCAAGATCACCTATATCGACGGCGACGCCGGCGTGCTGGAATACCGCGGCTATCCGATCGAGCAACTCGCCGAGCACGGCGACTTCCTGGAGACCTGCTACCTCCTGCTCTACGGGGATCTGCCGACCGCGGCCCAGAAGAAGGATTTCGACTACCGAGTCACGCACCACACGATGGTGCACGAGCAGATGGCCCGCTTCTTCCAGGGCTTCCGCCGCGACGCCCATCCGATGGCGGTGATGGTGGCCTCCGTCGGCGCGCTCGCCGCGTTCTATCACGACTCCACGGACATCAACGATCCGAAGCAGCGCATGATCGCGTCGATGCGGATGATCGCGAAGATCCCGACGCTCGCCGCCATGGCCTACAAATATTCGGTCGGCCAGCCGTTCGTGTATCCGAAGAACTCGCTGAAGTTCGCCGAGAACTTCCTGAACATGTGCTTCGCCGTGCCGTGCGAGGAGTACAAGGTCAATCCGGTGCTCGCGGACGCGCTGGAGAAGATCTTCATCCTGCACGCCGACCATGAGCAGAACGCCTCGACTTCCACGGTGCGTATCGCCGGCTCCTCCGGCGCCAATCCGTTCGCCTGCATCGCAGCGGGCATCGCCTGCCTCTGGGGTCCGGCCCATGGCGGCGCCAACGAAGCCGCGCTTGCCATGCTCGCCGAGATCGGCACGGTCGACAAGATTCCCGAGTTCATCGCCAAGGTGAAGGACAAGAACAGCGAAGTCCGCCTGATGGGCTTTGGCCACCGCGTCTACAAGAACTACGATCCTCGCGCCAAGATCATGCAGAAGATGTGTCACGCCGTGCTCAAGGAGACCGGCCATGGTGACGATCCGATGCTGAAGGTGGCGCTGGAGCTGGAGAAGATCGCGCTCAGCGATCAGTACTTCATCGATCGCAAGCTCTACCCGAACGTCGACTTCTATTCGGGCATCACACTGAAGGCGATGGGCTTCCCGGTCTCGATGTTCACCGTGCTGTTCGCGGTCGCCCGCACCGTCGGCTGGATCAGCCAGTGGAGCGAGATGATCGAGGACCCGCAGCAGAAAATCGGCCGCCCACGCCAGCTCTACACCGGCCTCACCCGCCGCGACTACGTGGCGATCGATCAGCGGAAGTAAGGTCACGTCCACAATTGCAGGACTGATAAATCCCGCCCGGACATCACAGCCGGGCGGGATTTTTGTCGGCATTCCCCTAATCCAAGAACGGAAGAGGTCTGCGCCGAGCGCGCTGCTGTTCTCGTCTTAAATCCGGGCATCAATCCGCAACGGGAAATCGCGGGTGCCGTCATCCCGCAATTGGTATATTCGACGATCGGTGATCGTAACCGACTCTTTCAACAGGCGCCTGACCGGGGTCCAGTGAAGCCGCAAATGCCAAATCGAATTTGCGGTTATAATAGAGCAGTCTGATTCGGCGGCTAATCGCGACTCGCGAGGATGTTGTCATGGCATTTTTTTTGCGTGAGCTCGGTCCGGTCGAGAGCTTCGAAAGTGCGTTGAAGCGGAAGCGAGCGACGCGGCAGAAGTTGGCTGAGCGATTGAGCATCACTGAAAAGATGCTCGAGGAACAGCGTGCCGCAGCCCGGCGGTTGGCGGTCGCCGGCGCCACGAATGGCCAGCTCGATCGAGCAGATGCCAATATGCGCTCTGTCGAGGATCGGGCCAGTCGTCAGCGTGCCGAACTCACAGAACTCGACGAGCAAATCGTCTCGACCGAACGCGCATTGGCCGAAGCCCTATTGCAGCGCGACCGCAACAAAATGGCGGATCATATCCTGGCTCTGGCAGCGGCCATCGAACAGGCCGTGCCGCGATTTGACTCGAGCGCCATTGCCCTCGCACAGGCTGCCACAAAAGGGGTGGCAATACCGCCCGAAGCGACAAGGTTTTCGACCAGCGTGGATGAGATGCGCCGCGAGCTTCTCTCCGCCACCGATCTCATTTGCTGGGAGCTTCGGTCGATAGCGGTACGCACGCGAGCCGGTAATGCAAACATTGCACTCGGCGCGCCGGGCGAACCGGATCATGGTCAGCCGGAGGTAGAGAGAAAAATGATCTACACGCTGACCCCGCTACTTTGGCGCGAGGGCGAGGAGGTGCGCAAGGTTTCGGCGTTCACGCTCGTGGGACTGCCAAAAGCGCTGTTGCCGGTCGCCTTGCGTCATCAGCTCGTGGATTATCTGAGCGCCCGGCGTGTGCAGACGCTCATCCAGGTTCATGGCAGCGGGGGCACGCAACAGAATCCGCATCAGAACGATCCGGAAATCATCGATCTCGATAAGCTGGCCGCAGAGGAAACAGGCGGCGCCCCCGCAGATGTCGCCTGAGCTTTGCTGCCCTCGCCAATGATCCTCACGACGAAAGAGCGAGGGATGGGGCCCCTTTTACCCGCCCCGTGCGCGCGAAATCGCAATGTTGGCTACGTTTTGCTACCCCCTCGCTTGCCCCCGCGCATCGTCGTCAGCACAATGTCGGCCGCGAGTACGCTGGGTGACTTGTTGCCGGTCGACATGATCTGATCGAGCTGGGCGAAAGCCTCGACCTGCTGTTTCCGCAACGGAGAGTCCGTCAGCACCTCGGTCAGCGCCTTCGCGAGCTTTTCCGGCGTGCAGTCCTCCTGCAAGAATTCAGGGATCACCTCCCGGCCGATCACGAGATTGGCGAGGATCACCGAGGAGACGCGGATGGCGCGGCGCAGGATGAAGGCCTCGACCGCGCCGACGCGGTAGGCCGTCACCATGGGAATGCCCGATAGCGCAAGCTCGAGCGTCACCGTGCCGGATTTCGCCAGCGCCGCGCGCGCGATCCGGAACGCGGCGCGCCGCTCGGCTTCGCCGACCACGATCTGCGGCTTGACCGGCCAGCTCGCGATGCCCTCACGCACCGTTGCTTCGAGATGCGACATGGTCGGCAGCACCAATTTGAATTGCTGACCGCCAGCCCGCAACCGGCCGAGCGCCGCGCCGAACACGTCGAGATGATGCCTGATCTCGCTGCGGCGGCTGCCAGGCAAGACCAGCAGGACCGGCGGCTCGCCGTCGCGGCGCTTCTGCTCCTCCGCGTTCGGCCGCAGCGACGACAATTGCTCGATCAGGGGATGGCCGACATAGCTGCACGGCGGGCCGCGCAGCTTACGGTATTCCTCGGGCTCGAACGGCAGCAGGCCGAGCACGTGATCGACATAGGACAGCATGGCCCGCGCCCTGCCCGGCCGCCAGGCCCAGACCGAGGGCGAGACGTAGTCGACGATCGGGATCGTCGGACCCCGCGCGCGGACGCGGCGGGCAACGCGATGGGTGAAGTCGGGACTGTCAATGATGACGAGCGCGTCGGGCGCGGCTTCGATCACCGCATCCGCGGTCGCGCGGATCAGCCGCAGGATTTTGGGCAGTTGTTGCACGACGGCGGCAAAGCCGACGATCGACAGCTCCTCGATCGGAAAGAGCGAGACTAGCCCCTCGCGTGCCATGGTGCGGCCGCCGACGCCTTCGAACTGCACGCCATCGCCGAGCCGCTGGCGCAGCACCTTCATCAGCGCGGACCCAAGCCGGTCGCCGGATTCCTCCGTGGCGATCAGAAAGATCTTCCGCTTTGGATCGCGCCCCGGCATCACGCGTGCAGGCCGATGACGAAGAGATAGTTGGCGTCGGCGCGCTCGATCATCGCCTGCGGCTCGGCGGCGATGGTGTTGCCCGCGATCACGGCGATGCCGGAAAGGCCAGCGCTGGCGGCACCTTCAACGGTTCGCGGGCCGATCGTCGGCAGATCGAAGCGCAAATCCTGCCCGCTCTTCGGTGCCTTGACCAGCACGCCGCGGCCGCGCGCCGCGCGGATGCGGCCCTCGCTGCGCAGCCGCGCCACGCGCTGGAGCAACCCGTCGGTGCCCTCGATGTCCTCGACAGCGACCACATGGCCGTCGATCACGACGACGGCCTGTCCGATGTCGAACGGGCTCAGCGCAGCCAGCACCGCGCGGCCGCGCTCGATGTCGCTCCTGGCGTTGTCGGCCGGCCAGGCGCGGGTAATGCAGCCCTCGGGCATCAACAGATCGGGCGCGACGTCCTTGATCCCGACCATGCGAAAGCCGTCCTGCTCGAGCATGCGGCCAACGCCGGAGAGCAGATGGTCGTCACCACCGCGAAACGCGCGGACGACGTGCCCGAGAAGCCGGAGCGTTTTGAGATCGAAGCGCACTTCCGACAGGGACGGCCGCATCAAGGTGCCGATGAAGATCAGGTCGCGGCAGCCCTCCTCGCGAAACAGCCGCATGGCGCGGCCGAGCTGGCCGACCGAGATCCAGCGATGTCGGAACTTTTCCACCTGGACCGGATCGCAGGCGCCGCGCAGAGGAAACAGCACCGGCGCGATGCCACGTGCGGCGAGCGACTCCGCGACCGCAAACGGCATGGCGCCGCCGCCGGCGATGACGCCGACCGGTGACGAAATCTCTGGCGCCGCCGATGTCATGCTCGCGGCCATCCCCGTGACTACTGCCCGATCGCGGGAAGGCAGAGCGGGCGATGCTTGCCCTTGCCGATGAAGTCGAGGATTTCGGCGATCGCGGGATCCTCAGCCGCAAGCGGCTGCACCGCAGCGAGCCGCTCGGCGAAAATCCCGGGGCCGTGGAACAGCTTTTGATAGAACGCGCGCACGCTCGCGAGCCGCTGCTTGGTGAACTTGCGCCGCTTCATGCCGATGATGTTGAGACCTTCGAGCACCGCATACTGGCCGTTGACGAGCCCGAACGGAATGATGTCGTCACGCACGCCACAAACGCCGCCGACCATCACCTGCGGACCGATGCGGGTGAACTGGTGCACCGCGGACAAGCCACCGATGAAGACGAAGTCGCCGATCTCACAGTGCCCCCCGAGCGTCGCCGAGGTCGCGAAGATCACGTCGTTGCCGACATGGCAGTCGTGCCCGACGTGGCTGCAATTCATGAAATAGCCGCGTTCGCCGACCTCCGTGATGCCGCCGCCCGCGACGGTGCCGGCATTCATGGTCACGGATTCGCGGATGGTGCAGCCTGAACCGATCCGTAGCTTCGTCAGCTCGCCGCGATAGCTGAGCGACTGCGGCGGCGTGCCGAGCGAGGCGAACGGGTAGATGGTGCAATCGTCGCCGATCGTCGTCTGCGCCGTGATGTGCACATGCCCGATCAACTTGCAATTTTTGCCGATCACGACGTTCGGGCCGATGATGCAGAAGGGCCCGATCTCGGTGCCCTCGCCGATCACGGCGCCGTCTTCCACGCGCGCGGTGGGATCAATCTTGCTCATTAAGAAGGTCTGGCTATCCGTTGAAGTCGCTCGGTTTTCCGGTGGTTAGCGCGACTTTGCGCGATCTGTCCAGTGACGTATCATCTCGGCTTGTTTCACGCTGGAAGCCATCGTCCATGGTCCGTCATTCCGGGGCGCGACGAAGTCGCGAGCTATAATCCATAACGACGTTCGGCGTTATGGATTCCGGGCCTGCGCACTTCTCACACATCCCGGAACGACGACGTAGATTGAAGCGACGAGAAACTCGCCTCAGTCCGTCAGCATCGCGCCGACGTCGGCTTCGGCGACGACCTGGCCGTTGACCTTGGCATCGCCGTGAAACCACCACATCGCCTTGCGGCGACCGATCGAGCGCATGTGGTACTCGATGGTGTCACCAGGCAGCACGGGCTTGCGAAATTTGCACTTGTCGATGGTGAGGAAATACACCGCCCGCGGCTTCTCCGTGCCATCGACCGATGTGATGCCGATCACGCCCGCGGTCTGCGCCATCGCCTCGATCATCATCACACCGGGATAGACCGGCCGTTCGGGGAAATGCCCCTGGAAGGCCGGCTCGTTGAAGGTGACGTTCTTGATGCCGATGCCGCTATAGTCGGTGCGGATGTTGATCACCCGGTCGATCAACAGCATCGGGAAGCGGTGCGGCAGCGTGCGCAGAATCGCGTTGATGTCCACGAGCTCGAACCTGACCGGTGCTTCCTCCATTACTCCTGTCCCTCGTCCTTCCCATCGGCCTTGCTGTCACGCACGAGACGCTCCACCGCGATGATCTCCTTGAACCACTGCTTGGTCGGCTTGGCAAAAAAGCCGCCCCAACGTCCGCCTGCCGGGATGTCGTCCTTGACGCCGCTCATCGCGGTGACCTGAGCCCCATCGCCGATCTTGAGGTGATTGTTGATGCCAACCTTCGCTCCCAGCGCCACGTTGTCGCCGATCGTCAGGCTGCCGGCGAGGCCGATCTGAGCCGCCAGCAGGCAGTTCCGGCCGATGGTCACATTGTGGCCGATCTGGACCTGGTTGTCGATTTTGGTGCCCTCCCCGATCACGGTGTCACGCAAGGACCCCCGATCGATGGTGGTGCCAGCCCCGACCTCAACGTCGTTCTGGATCAGCACCCGTCCCGTCTGCGGCACCTTGAGGTGGCCCTCGGGACCGAAAAAGACGAACCCGTAGCCGTCCTGGCCGATCGAGCAGCCAGGGTGAATCAGCACGTTGTTGCCGATCAGGGCGCACTGGATGGCCGTACGGGCGCCGACGTCGCAGTCCCGGCCGATCTTGACGCCAGGGCCGATCACCGCGCCGACGCCGATCACGGTGCCGCTGCCGATTTCGACCTCAGGGCCGATGACGGCCAGTGGATCGACCACGACGCCGTCCTCCAGACGCGCCGTTGGATCGATGATCGCCGACGGCGCGATGCCGTCATTGCCGACCGAGGATTGCGGCCTCAGCGCGTCACCGTGCCATTCCCGGGCGATCCTGACGAAGGCACGGAACGGCTGCGCCACGCGCAGCGCGGCGACGTGCGCCGGTACCTGCGCCTCGAAGCGCGGGCTGACGAGGCAGCCGCCGGCCTTGGTCGCCTTGAGCTGGTCGACATATTTGAGGTTGTCGAAGAACGTCAGGTGCATCGGGCCGGCTTCGTCGAGCGAAGCCAGGCCCGTGATCATGTGGCCGGCCCGGGCCGGGTCGACCAGCTGCGCCTTCGTCAGCGTGGCGATATCGGCCAGCGCCGACGCAGGCGGCTTCTTGAAGAAGGACGGCTGCGCCATTCCACCCCGTCGAGGTCCGGCCGGAGATCAGCTTAGAACGACGTACCGCCGCCGAACCGGAACTGCTGCACGCGGTCATACGCGCCCTTGGTGAGCGGCACTGCGTAGTCGAAGCGCAGCGGTCCAAACGGAGACTGCCAGATCAGACCGATACCCACCGACGAGCGGATGACCTTGCTGTCGTCATACACCAATCCGGTACAAGTTCCAGGCGTGGCCGGGTTGACGGTCGACGGCGTACAGGTCGAGTTCTTCGTCGTCGTCGTTTCGCCGGTGAGCGCCCAGGTCGTCGGTCCCTGGTAGTCGTAGAGACCGCCGGCGTCGGCATAGACCGCGCCCTTCAGACCCACTTCCTTGGGCAGGAACCAGAACGGCATCTGCAATTCGAGCGAAGCGCCCCAGTACTTCGTGCCCCCAAGCGCGTCCTGCGTGCCATAGGGATTGAGGTCGCGTGGACCGATGCCGTTCGGCGCAAAGCCGCGGACGAGATTCGGACCCATCTGGAAGTGATCGAGCATGCGCAGTTCGGTGCTGCCCCACTTGTTGAGGATACCGCCCTGCAGATGGACGAGGCCGACGAGATCGGACACCAGCGACTGGTAGTACTTCGCATCAACCGCGGACTTCAGGTAGGAGACGTCGCCGCCGACGCCGGCGAAGTCCTGCTTGAAGTCGACCAGAAGGCCGTCGGTCGGGTTCTTGTTGTTGTCGAGCGTGTTGTAGGTCAACGAATAGCCCAGCGCCGAGGTCAGCGTCGCGCCGTTCGCCAACTCCTTGCGCACCGGTAGCGAGGCTTCGCCGTTCTGGTAGCACCCGAGGCCGTTGGTGGAGCTGAGATCAGGGACACCACCGTTTGCGGCGGAGAAGGCCGGGCTTGTATTGGCCGCGGTGCCCAGCGTGTTGTTACAGTCCTGCAGATAGGACGGCAGCGTGATCTCCTGACGGTAGATCGAATAGCGCAGCTGCAAGGCCAGATCTTCGCGCAGGCTGAAGCCGAGGCGCGGGCTGAAGCCCAGCGTCTTGGTGCCGTAAGAGATGAAGCTGTTGGACAGCTGCGTACGCTGGTAGAGGTCGAGGCCGAGCGCGACGCGGTAGTCGAGCAGGTACGGTTCGACGAACGACAGCGAATAGCCGCGCGCATACTGGCCGTAGGTGACGGATGCCTTGGCGAACAGTCCGCGGCCGAGCAGGTTGCGCTCGGAGATCGAGACTTCGGCCAGCGCGCCGTCGGTCGTGGAATAACCGCCCGACACCGAGAAGTCGCCGGTGGACTTCTCCTCGAGATCGACGATCAGGACCACGCGGTCGCTGGAGGACCCCGGCTCCGTGGTGATCTTGACGGTCTTGAAGAAGTCGAGGTTCTTCAGACGCCGCTCGGCGCGATCGACCAGCGCACGGTTGTAGGCGTCGCCCTCGGAGAGGTCGAATTCGCGGCGGATCACGTAGTCGCGCGTGCGGATGTTGCCGCGAATGTTGATGCGCTCGATATAGGTGCGCGGACCTTCGTCGATGTTGAACACGACCGACACGGTGTGCGCATCGAAATTGCGGTCGCCACCCGGCCGAACCACGGCGAAGGCATAGCCGCGGCGCGAGGCCTCGATCTGCATCTCCTCGACCGACTTCTCGACCGATTCGACGTTGTAGAGCGAGCCGACGTTGACGCGCGAATAGCTGCGCAGCACGGTGGGATCGAAGTTCGGGATGCTCGTGCGGAAGTCGACTGAGCCGACGCGATACTGTTGGCCTTCCTCGATCTTGAAGGTGACGAGGAAGCCCTTCCTCTCCGGATCGTATTCGGTGATCGCGGCGACCACCTGGACGTCGGCGAAGCCGTGCTTGAGGTAGAAACGGCGAATCAGGTCGCGGTCGGCCTCGACCCGGTCCGGATCGTAGACGTCGGCACTGCCGAGGAAGCTCAGGAGATTCGTCTCGCGGGTCTTGATGACGTCCCTCAGGCGATAGCTCGAATAGGCAACGTTGCCGACGAACTCGATCGACTTGACGCCGGTCTTGGCGCCCTCCTCGATCGTGAAGACCAGGTCGACGCGGTTGTTCGGCTGCTCGATGATCTCGGGCGTGACGTGCACGTCGTAGCGGCCGGAGCGGCGATAGATTTCGGCGATGCGCAGCGTGTCCGACTGCACCACGGCGCGAGAGAACGTGCCGCGCGGCTTGGACTGGACTTCGGCGGTGAGCTGCTCGTCCTTGATCTTCTTGTTGCCCTCGAAGGCGACGCGACCGATGACGGCGTTTTCGACCACCGAAACCACGATCCGGCCGCCGACGCGATTGATCTTCACGTCCTGGAACAGTCCGGTCTCGATCAGCGCCTTGAGGCCGTCGTCGATGGCTGCCTGGTCAAGGTGCCCGCCGGGGCCTGCCTTGAAATAGGAACGGATGGTCTCGACCTCGACACGGCGGTTCCCCTCCACCGAGATCGAATCCACCGTCTGGGCGGCGGCGGGCGTAGACACAAGCGCTACCCCAACCGGGGCAAGCACCGGCACGCCGAACATGATCAGGGTGGCGAGCAGGCCCCCCCGGACCTTCATACCAAACATCATGCGCAACGACGCCCTTATCATTCCAGTGCCAGACCCAACCCCAACGCCGGTCTGGGAGATTCCCCAAGTTTCATGCCGCTTGTAGCTAATTTCACCGACGCCGCAAACGGCCGAGCGCGCCGTAGTTTGAATTTCAGTCCAGGACGTTGCCTAAGAGCAACGTCACAAAAAAGCCCGTTTCACGATGCCGCCAGATGGAGGATGTCGTTATAGGTCGCAAACACCATCAACATCAGTACCAAGCCGAGCCCGATTCGAAACCCCATCTCCTGCGCGCGTTCCGACAAAGGCCGGCCGCGGACTGCTTCCACCGCATAGAACAAAAGGTGCCCGCCATCGAGCAGCGGAACCGGGAACAGGTTCAACAGCCCGATCGAGATCGACAGCACTGCGGCCAGATGCACCAGCGCAGCCATGCCGATGGTCGCGACCTGCCCGGAGATCTGGGCGATTCGTAACGGACCGCCGACCTGATCGGCCGCCTCGCGACCGGCAAAGACCCCGCCGATATAGGCCAGCGTCCGGTCGATCACGAACCAGGTTTCCTTCACGCCCAGCCACAGCGCGGTGGCCGGATCGACCCGCTCGGTGACGGTGTCACCGGCCGCCGTCTGCCGGGTGATTCCGAGCACGCCGAGCCGATGCACGTTGCCGAAGGGATCCTTCACCTCGCGCAGCTCCGGGGTCCCGGACAGATCGACCTGGGAATCGCCCCGCTTCACGGTGAAGATCAGCTTGTCGCCGGCATGCGTGCCGACGATCCGCTGCATGTCGGAGAAGCTTCCGATCTTGGTTCCGTCGATGGCGGTCACGACGTCGCCGACCTGGAAGCCGGCCGCTGCCGCAGCGCTGCCCGCCTCGATCTTGTCGACTCGCGCCGTGGTCGATGGCTTGCCGAAAAAGGTGAAAAGACAGGTGAAGATCACGATCGCGAGCAGGAAATTCGCGATCGGTCCGGCCGCGACGATCGCAGCCCTCGGGCCGACCTTCTTGTGATGGAAGCTGCCGGCGCGTTCTTCCGCCGACATTGCGGCCAGCGTCACGGCCGATGGCGTCGAGGCCTCGGTGTCGTCGCCGAAGAATTTGACATAGCCACCGAGCGGGATCGCCGAGATCTTCCAGCGCGTGCCGTGGCGGTCGTTGAAGCCGGCGAGCTCGGGGCCGAAGCCGAGCGAAAAGGTCAACACCTTCACGCCAGCCCAGCGCGCGACCAGAAAATGGCCGAGCTCATGGAAGAAAACGACGATGGTCAGGACGAATAAAAAGGGGATCACATAGCCGATCAGCCCATGGCTCAAGGTGTTGAAGCTATGGAGGAAAAACTCAGTCATCGATTCCTCTTAACCCGGGGGTCTCGCGACCCCGGTTCCGAACCTACTAGGATGCGTTTAAGGCGATTTGAGGCAATAGGGTGGCCGCTCTGTTTCGCGCAACATGGTCAACGGTGATCGCATCATCCGCCGAGGACAAGGGCGCCAGATTGCCACCCTTGATCCAGTCTTCGAGCGTTGCTTCGACCAGCCGCGCGATGGCGCCGAATCTGATCTTGCCGGCGATGAAGGCCGCCACCGCGACCTCGTTCGCAGCATTATATACCGTAGTCGCGCCGCGGCCGGTCCTTAACGAATCGTAAGCAAGCCGCAGTCCGGGGAAACGTTCGAAATCCGGCGCCTCGAAGGTCAATTGCCCGATCTTGGCGAGGTCGAGCTTGGCGGCGGGTCCCTTGATGCGGTCGGGCCAGCCGAGGCAGTGTGCGATCGGCGTGCGCATGTCGGGCGCGCCGAGCTGGGCAACGACCGAGCAGTCGGAGAATTCGACCATGCCGTGGATGATCGACTGCGGATGGACCAGCACGTCGATCTCGTCCGGCTTCAAGGCGAACAGATAGGACGCCTCGATCACCTCGAGGCCCTTGTTCATCATCGAGGCGGAATCGATCGTGATCTTCTGGCCCATGCTCCAGTTCGGATGCTTGAGCGCCTGAGCGAGCGTCGCCTGCTCGATGTCAGTGCTCTTCCAGGTGCGGAACGGGCCGCCCGAGGCGGTGATGATGACGCGCACGAGCTCATCGCGATTGCCCGAGCTCAAAGCCTGGAACAGTGCGTTGTGCTCGGAATCGGCGGGCAGAATGCAGGCACCCGCCTTGGCGGCGCGCTGCATGAAGAAATCGCCGGCGCAGACGAGGCATTCCTTGTTGGCGAGCGCGACATGGGCGCCGCGATCGACCGCGGCGAGCGCGGGCTTCAGTCCAGCCGCGCCGCTCACCGCCGCCATCACCCAGTCGGCCGGCCGCGCACCAGCCTCGATCACAGCGCTTTCGCCCGCGCCGCATTCAGTCTTGGTGCCGGCGAGCGCATTCTTGAGCTCGGCAAGTTTGGAGGTGTCCGCGATCGCGACGAAGCGCGCGGAAAACTCCTTTGCGAGCTTTGCCAGCGCTTCGACATTGCCGTTCGCCGTCAATGCCTCGACGCGATAGCGCTCGGGCGAAGCGCGCAACAGATCCATCGTGCTGTCGCCGATCGAGCCGGTGGCACCGAGAACGGTGACGCTGCGCACCGCGGACGCCGCGGGCTTGTTGTTACGCAAAGGGACTGGGCTCATTGTTTCACCAAACCATAAGACCGCTTCCAGCGCTATGCACACCATGGCGCAGGTAGCCGAAAATCCAGGCCACCAGAATGGCGGCGATGAAGCCGTCCAGGCGGTCCATCAGGCCCCCATGGCCCGGGATTAAGTGACTGGAATCCTTGACGCCGAACCGGCGCTTGACCGCGGATTCGAACAGGTCGCCGGCTTGCGAGACCACCGACAAAATGGCGCTGAGGGCTAGCAACGGAACCGCCTTGCCGAAGCCGCCGGCGGCAAAACCGCCTGCGACCGCCAGGCTCGCGACGAAGCCGCCGAGCGCCCCGGCCCAGGTCTTTTTGGGGCTCACGCGCGGCCACAATTTGGGACCGCCGATGCCCCGGCCGGCAAAATAGCCACCGATGTCGGTCGCCCACACCACAAGCAGCACGAACATGAGTGCGACGAATCCGTTCACCGGATCCTGCCGCACCAGGATCGAGGCGAGCAGCGCAGCCACCGCATAGGCGAATCCAGCCCCCGCCCAGACAAACTTGTCTTTCGCCAGCAGCATGATCGCGACGCCGCCGACGCAGCCGATCACGACCGCAGCCTTGAGCGCCCCGAAGGCGACACAGAATCCCATGATGGCGAGAACGATCGTCCCGCACGCTGTCAGGACAACCCGCCCTGCCCCGACCACAGTCAGCCACTCCACGAACAACCCGATCGACGCAAGCGTAACCAGGAACGCCCAGAGCCAGCCGCCGGCATAGGCGAGCGCGATCGCCAGCGGCGCCAGCACGAGGGCCGCGAGGACACGCATCATCAGGTTGCTTGAAGCCGGCGTTGAGCCTGCCGGCGCGGCGTCGTTTTCGGTCACGAGGCGGTTTTCGCGACCAGGCCGCCGAAACGGCGCTCGCGTCTGGCAAATTCGGCGATCGCGCCTTCGAGCGCGGCCTTGTCGAAATCAGGCCAATGGATCGGCACGAACACCAGCTCGCTATAGGCGGCCTGCCACATCAGGAAATTGGACAGACGCTGCTCGCCGGAGGTGCGGATGATGAGATCGGGATCGGGAATCTCGGGTGCGTCGAGATAGTGCCCGAGCGCTTCGGCATCGATCGAGGCCGGATCGCGCTTGCCCTCTGCGACTTCGCGCGCGAGCTTTTGCGCGGCTTTCGCGATCTCCTGCCGTGAGCCGTAGTTGAAGGCGACGACGAGGGTAAGACGCGTGTTGTTGCGCGTCAGCTCCTCGGCCTCGTTCAACAGGGCGCAAATGTCACCTTCGAGTCCCTCGCGCTCGCCGATGATGCGCACCTTGACGCCATCGCGGTGCAGGCTCGCGAGGTCGTTGCGGATGAAGCGGCGCAACAGGCCGAAGAGATCGCCAATCTCGCTCGCCGGACGCGACCAGTTCTCTGAGCTGAAGGAGAAGATGGTGAGATAGCGGATGCCGAGCTCATGCGAGGCACGGACGACGCGGCGCAACGCTTCCACGCCGCGGCGGTGGCCCTCGGCGCGCGGCAGGCCACGTGCGGCCGCCCAGCGCCCGTTGCCATCCATGATGATGGCGACATGCGCGGGCGCCTCGGACCTTTCCGGTCCTTCCGTGACGGGCGCGGCGGCGTTCGACATGAAGGCTTCTCTAGACCGTCAGAATCTCTTTTTCCTTGGCCGCCAGCAGCTGATCGATCTCGGTGATCGTGCCGTCGGTCGCCTTCTGCACCTCGTCGGCATGACGCTTCTGGTCGTCCTCCGACATCTCGTGATTCTTCTCGAGCTTCTTGAGGACGTCGAGACCGTCGCGGCGGACGTGACGCGCGGCGACCTTGGCGGCTTCCGCGTATTTGTGCGCGACCTTCACCAGCTCCTTGCGCCGCTCTTCGTTCAGCTCGGGGATGCGCAGGCGCAGCACCTGGCCCTCGGTGGCCGGTGACAGGCCGAGGTTGGAATCGACGATCGCCTTCTCCACCGGCTTGACCATCGACTTGTCCCAGACCTGCACCGAGATCAGCCGCGGCTCCGGCACGCTGACGGTGGCGAGCTGATTCAGCGGCATGTGGCTGCCGTAGGCTTCGACCTGGACCGGATCGAGCATCGAGGCGGAGGCGCGCCCGGTGCGCAGGCCCCCGAGCTCGTGCTTGAGGGACTGGACGGCGCCCTGCATGCGGCGCTTCAATTCGTTGAGGTCGAAATTACCCGTGGCCATCACGCTCTCCCTTCAGATACCTGGCTGGGCGCACAAGCTGCGCCCGGCGCGCCGTCAGCCGGCGACGATCGTCCCGTGGCCGACGCCGCGCAGAATCGCGCCGATCGAGCCCGGCTCGGCGATCGAGAATACGATGATAGGCAGCGACGTCTCGCGGGCAAGCGCGAAGGCAGTCGCGTCCATCACCTTATAGTCGCCCTCGATCGCCTGCTTGTGCGTCAGCCGGTCGAAGCGCTCGGCGGCCGGATCCTTCTTGGGATCGGCCGAGTAGACGCCGTCGACATTGGTCGCCTTGAGGACGGCCTCGGCACCGATCTCGGCGGCGCGCAGCACCGCCGTCGTGTCGGTCGTGAAGAACGGATTGCCGGTTCCGCCGCCGAGCAGCACGATTCGGCCCTCGGCGAGGTATTTGTGCGCTGCGGCGCGGGTGAATAGCTCGGAAATCTCGGGCATGACGAAAGCCGAGAGGGTGCGCGCCGGCGCGCCCTTGCGTTCGATCGCCGCTTCCACCGCGAGGCAGTTCATCACGGTGGCGAGCATGCCCATCGTGTCGCCCGTCGGGCGCGACACGCCGCGGGAGGACACCTCGACGCCGCGAACGATATTGCCGCCGCCGATCACCACCGCGACCTCGGCACCGAGACGGCGCGCGGCGATCAGATCGTCGGCAACCCGGTCAACCGTCTGCTGGTCGATCCCAAAACCCTGCGGTCCCGCGAGATATTCGCCGGACAGCTTGATCACCACGCGACGATAGACCGGATCAGTCATGAGCACTTTCCTTCTCCGGGCGCCGCTTCCGGCGGCACGCCGGAAGGAAACGTCCCGGCGCTTACTTCTTGCCGCTGGCGGCCGCGACTTCCGCCGCGAAGTCGCTTTCCTGCTTCTCGATTCCCTCACCGAGAGCATACCGCACAAAGCCGGCGATCTTCACGGGGCCCCCAACCTTGCCCTCAGCTTCCTTCACCGCCTGCGCCACCGACTTGCCGGTGTCGTGGATGAAGGCCTGCTCGAGCAGGCAGACTTCCTTGTAGTAGGTCTTCAGGCCGGACTCGACGATCTTCTCGATCACGTTCTCCGGCTTGCCCTGCTGGCGGTACTTGTCGGCGAGCACGTCCTTCTCGCGCTTCACGACCGCCGGATCGAGACCGGACGGTTCGAGCGCGAGCGGATTGGCGGCCGCGACATGCATGGCGAGCTGGCGGCCGAGCGCTGCGAGCTCATCGGCCTTGCCGGGCGATTCGAGCGCGACGAGGACACCCATCTTGCCGGCGCCATCGATGACGGCGCCATGGACGTAGCTCGACACCACGCCCTGCTTCACGTCGAGCGAAGCGGCGCGGCGCAGCGTCATGTTCTCGCCGATGGTCGCGATCGCGTCATTGATCGCAGCTTCGACCGTGACGTCGCCGACCTTGGTGGCCTTGATCTTCTCGACATCGGCGCCGGCATCGAACGCGACCTGGGCGATCATCTTGACGAGGCCCTGGAACTGGCCGTTGCGCGCGACGAAATCGGTCTCGGAGTTGACCTCGACCACGACGCCCTTGGTGCCCTTGGTGAGTGCGCCGATCAGGCCCTCGGCCGCGACGCGGCCGGACTTCTTGGCAGCCTTCGACAGGCCCTTCTTGCGGAGCCAATCCTGCGCCGCTTCCATGTTGCCGTCGTTTTCGGTGAGCGCGGCCTTGCAGTCCATCATGCCTGCGCCGGTCGACTCGCGCAGATCCTTGACCATCGCAGCTGTGATCGTTGCCATCGTTAAAAATCCTTCTTGCCTGCCGGTTAACCCGCGGCGCGGCGCTGTCTCGCCCCACCGCGGTCCATCACAGGACGTCGCGTCAACTGAAATGGCGGCCGGAACGATTCGGCCGCCCCTCGACTGTTATTCCGCTTCCGCGGTGAGCGCCTTGGCCTTGGCCACCCAGGCATCCGCACGGCTGGGCAGACCGACCTCTTCGCCGATCTTGTGCGCGGTGGCGTGATCGAGCTCGGCGAGCTGCCAGTAGTGGAAGATGCCGAGGTCGTTGAACTTCTTCTCGATCGCACCCGACACGCCCGGGAGCTTCTTGAGGTCGTCGGCGGTGCCGCGCGGACCTGCAAGGCCCTGGAAACCGCTGGTGGACGGAAGCTCTTCAGCGGCCGGCTTGACCGAAGCGCCGATATCGATGCCCGCATCGCCCTGGGCGCGCGAGATGCCGTCGATCGCCGCGCGCGCAATCAGGTCGCAATAGAGCGAGATCGCACGGCCCGCGTCGTCATTGCCCGGCACCACATAGGTGATGCCCTTGGGGTCCGAATTGGTGTCGACGATCGCCGCGACCGGGATGTTGAGCCGCTGGGCTTCCTGGATCGCGATGTCTTCCTTGTTGGTGTCGATCACGAAGATCATGTCGGGCAGGCCGCCCATGTCCTTGATGCCACCGAGCGAGCGGTCGAGCTTGTCGCGCTCGCGCTGGAGCGTCAGGCGCTCCTTCTTGGTGTAGGAGTTGGCTTCACCGCCGGACAGCACCTCGTCGAGATGACGCAGGCGCTTGATCGAGGCCGAGATCGTCTTCCAGTTGGTCAGCGTGCCGCCGAGCCAGCGCGAATTGACGAAGTACTGCGCGCAGCGCTTGGCCGCGTCGGCAACGCCGTCCTGCGCCTGGCGCTTGGTGCCGACGAACAGGATGCGGCCGCCCTTCGCGACGGTGTCGCTGACGGCCTGGAGGGCCTGGTGCAGCATCGGCACGGTCTGCGCGAGGTCGACGATGTGGATGTTGTTGCGGGTCCCGAAAATGAACGGCGCCATTTTCGGATTCCAGCGGTGGGATTGGTGACCAAAGTGCACGCCAGCTTCGAGCAGCTGACGCATGGTGAAGTCGGGTAGCGCCATAGTGATAATTCTCCGGTTGGTTCCTCCGGAAACGTGTGAGCAAGACGGAGCGTTCTCGCCCCGGCTGCCACCGGACGGCCTTTTGAGCCATGTTTCCGTGTGAGATGGCGCGCTATATAGCGCGATTTCGGCCAGAAGCAAGGAAATAAGGGCCTTTGGAGGGCGTTTTGGCGCCCTGCCCCAAGTCCTTTTTCAGGCCCTTTTCAAGTCCTTTTCCGTAGTTCCAAGCCCCCTAGCACTTTGGCTGGTGGGGGGCGCATTTCTTCGCTGCGGCCGGTGCCGGGCGCGGTGAGGCGGCCGGACGGGGCGGCGGAGCCGCGGCCACCCGCGGCGGGGGTGGCGGCGCCGGGCGAGCCGCTGGCGGCGGAGCCGGCCGGGCGGCGGCGACGGGCGGAGGCGCGGCTCGCGGGGGTGGCGCCGAGGCTGCCCGCGGCGTCGCCGCCGAGGGCACGGGTTTCGCGACGGCTTGAGGATGTGGCGGCGCGGCTGGCTTGGCGGCCTGCGGCGGCGGGGTGATCACACGCTGATTCTGCGGTGTCAGCGGCTCGCGACCCGTGGGATGCACCGCTGTGACGGCAGGCTTGGCGCCTGTCCCCGCCGCGGATGGAGCCGTGGTGCCCTGCTGAGGGATGGCCGACTTTGCACGGCTATCCGCAGGCGTGGTCGCCGGCGTTCCAGCGACCGGCGGCTTTTGCGACTGGCCCGGCGCGACGGCCGCATTTCCGGCAGGCGTCGTGGTGGGCGGCGCCGTTGCGGTCGCCGCATTGGGATGGCCTGCTTGCGAGCCGTTCGCCGGCGCCGTCGCGGTCGGCGCGAGCCTGCCACTCGGCGTCTGGGCAGCCGAGGGCGCCGGCGGCGCCCCATGGGTGCCGGGGACCGGAAGCGTATTGGCCTCAGGCAACCTGCTCGGCGGCGCGGCCACGGCCGGCGCGACATTGGTCCGCGTCGCAGCCGGTGTTCCCGGTCTCGCGGTGGGCGTGATCGTCGCGCTCTGCGGCATCGGCAGCTTGCCCTGCTGGATCAAGGCGGCGCGCTGCGCAACGGCCTGCGGCACCGCCGGGCCTGCGGGTGATGCGCGGCCGGAGACCGCCGGAGCCAAGCTGCCGGGCGCGAGTCCCGCAGCCGCGGCTGCCGGAGGCCGGTTGATGACGGTGTTGATCACCGTGGTGTTGTGGATGTTCTGGTAGATGATGTTGTTCGGCGGCGGTGCGACATAAATTGGCGGCCTCACGAACACCGGGATCGGCACGAACATCGGCTGTGGTAGCACGAACAGTCCGATCACGGGCAGCGGCGGCGGCAGCACGATGAAATCCGGTGGCGGCGGCGGGCAGAAATAGACCGGGGGCGGCGGCGGCGGCACGAAGCCGAACACGGGATCGCTGAACAGCAGCACGGGGCGATCGACATAGACCACCTCCTCCGGCGGCGGCGGCGGCAGGCCGTAATCCATCATGGCAAAGCTCGGCGGCGGCTCGAGCGGCGCGGTCAGGATCGCCAGCCTGCGCCGTGCGTCGCCAGCATGCGGCCCGCGCGGATAGCGGCGCAGATAGGACCAGTAAGCGTCCGGCGTGTCGGCGCGATAGGTCCGCCGCCAGGTGATCGCCTCGCGGCGCGCTGCAACAATCGCGATCACCCGCTTGGCCATGGGATCACCGGGATAGGCGGAGAGGAATTCCTCATAGGCCGGCAGCGTGTCGCGCTCGAGCGCCGCCGCGTAGGCGTCCTGCACGCCGAGATCGCGGATCGGCTTGTTGCGGATCGCAGCGACCTGATCGGGCGTGGCCTGCGGCGGCGGTGCGTCAGGTCCGCGCTCGAAGAACGAGAATTGCGCGCTGATCTTCTGATCGTCCCAGGGCACCTGAGCGCCCTTGCTGGCGTCGTTGACGCGCAGGCGCACGCGGTCGAAGACCTCAGGCAGCGACAGGCCCCCGGTGCGGATCATCTCGGCGAGCGACTGGGCGTAGACGCCGTAGGGCCCCGGCTCTTCCGGCGCCACGGTGCCGGGCGCGGCGTTGTAGGCGATCAGCATGTTCGCGTCGGGCTCGACCAGCGCGAGCCCGCTTGCGATCGGTTGCCCGCCCTCGATGAAGGGCTGCGCCCGGGCCGCATCGAGCACGACGATGTTCGCCTTCAGCGGCAGCGCGGCGAGTTGGCGGACGTAGTCGCTGATGCGGAGCGCCTCGGTCGGAACGTCGGTATCGCGCGCGATGTTGGAATCGACCGGGATGAAGTAGTTCTCGCCGGCGAGCTGCACGCCATAGCCGGCGAGATAGATCATCGCGACGGTGCCGGGTCCCGATGTCTGGGCCTTCTGAAGAAAATCGCGAAAGCTCTTGCGCAGCGTGTCGCCGTCGAGGTCGCGGGCGCCGACCACGTCGAAGCCGGCGGCCTGAAGCGTCTGTGCGATCAGGCCGGCATCATTGGCGGTCGTTGCCAGCGGAGACTTCGCATAGGCGCCATTGCCGACCACCAGCGCGATACGCTTCTCCTGCTGCTGGGCGTAGGCAGGATCGAACAGTCCGCCTGCCGCGAACAGCAGGCTCGGAAGAAGCAAACCGAGGAAAGATCCAAGGAAAGATTGTCGTGTCCCACGCATGGCTTTCGCGCCCGCTATTGTTGTTGAGCTTGCCACCGCACATGAGACGCGCGGCTGGCTGAATGGCGTTTGAACGAAAAACGCTTGGATTGAGGCGACGGAATGGCCGCTGGCCGTCGCCCGTCAGCTCCATGTCAGGTTCGCGATCGCAAAAATTCCGGCCGCACGATCCTGATCTTGACCCCCTACCCCTGGGAGATCAGGTCGACGGTGCCCGTGGCCAGCCGATAGATGCCGCCGACGACCTTGAGCTTGCCCTGCTCGGCCGCCGCATTGAGGATCGGCGCCGCTGACTTCAGCTTGGCCACGTTGTCGATCACGTTTTGCCGGATCGCCGCGTCGAGCGCATCTGCGCCCTGCTGCATGGCCGCCTTGGCAGCCGGCGCGATCGCCTCGACGAGCGACGGAATGTGTCCCGGCGGCGACTTGTTGTCCTTGAGCGCTTTCAGCGTCGCATCGACGGCGCCGCAACTGTCGTGGCCGAGAACCAGGATCAGCGGCGTACTCAACACGGCCACGGCATATTCAAGGCTCGCGATCGTCTCGTTGCCGGCAAAATTGCCGGCCACGCGACAGACGAAGAGATCGCCACGACCGGTGTCGAAAGCGTATTCCGGCGCAATGCGCGAGTCCGCGCAGCTCAGGATCGCCGCATATGGATTCTGCCCCGCGGCGAGAGCTCCTCGCTCATGCTTGAAGTCATGGCGCCGCGCCACACCGTCGACATAGCGCGCATTACCCTCCATCAACCGCTTCAGCGCAGCATCGGGTGTCACCACGTTCTGCGGCTTGGGCGGCGTTTTCGTTTCTTTGGCGAAGGCCGTCGAACCGAACATCAATGCCGAAGCGGCGAACAGCATCATCGAGCGTCGCGAGGGCACGAGCAGATGATGCAATTTGTCAGAGCATTTGTCGCACATGTCTTTCCCCCTACCATCTCAGTCCAGACCTGCATGAACAGTACAGGACACGAGTGACAGCGACGCTTCGCCGCCGACAAAATCATGGACCGGCGCCGCCGGGCTCGATCGGCGGCGACGGATGCTACAATTGCTGCACGTCGACGACACCCGCGACCGCCTTGATCGCGCCTGCGATTTGCGGCGAGACCTTGAAGCGGCCGGGCAGCTTCATTTCCACCTCGGTTTCGAGGTCGAGCATCATCACCAGCGAGACCTCGCCGTCGCCGTTGGAGCGCTGCGCGATGCCGACCTTCGGCGCGCCGCCATTCGATGGCGCGGCGTCCGGACCTGCAAGCCGACGCGCGATCGATTCCAGCGGCTTGGTGTCGCGCAGGAAGATACGCAGCCCCTTCTGCGTCTTGGCGGCGGCGTCATCGAGCGGCTCGGCGTGCAGCACACGCGCGCGCACGTCCTCGCCCTGCAATTCAGCGCCGAGCTGCAACAGCACCGCGGCGCCCGGCTCAAGCACGTCGCGATATTGCGCGAGCCCTTCGGAGAACAGCACCGCCTCAAAGTGGCCCGTGGGATCAGAAAGTCCCATGATGCCCATCTTGTTGCCGGTCTTGGTGCGCCGCTCCATGCGCGACACCACGGTGGCGGCGACCTTGCCGGCGGTTGCGCCGGTTTTGACGGCGCGCGAAAACTCCGCCCAGCTCTGCACGCGCAGGCGTTTGAGCACCGTCGCGTAATCGTCGAGCGGATGCCCCGACAGGAAGAAACCGATCGCATCATATTCGCGCCGCAGCCGCTCGGCCGGCAACCAGGCCTCGATCTGCGGCAGCATGATGGTAGGCGCATCCGACGCACCTCCGAACATGTCGTTCTGCCCGATGGTCGCGGCCTCATGCGCACGCTGGCAGGCGGCGAGGATCGCATCCGCACCGGCAAAGACGCGGGCGCGGTTCGGCTCCAGCGTGTCGAAGGCGCCGGCGGCGGCGAGACTTTCGATAATGCGCTTGTTGATCGCGCGCGGCAACACGCGCGCGGCGAAATCGGCGAGTGACGTGAACGGGCCGTTCTTGGTGCGCTCCTCGATGATCTGCTCGACGGCCTGAAGGCCGACGCCCTTGAGCGCTGCGAGCGCGTAGTAGATGGTCTTCTCGCCGACCTCGAAGGTCGCCCCTGAGCGGTTGACGTTCGGCGGCTCGACCTTGATGCCGAGGCGCTGCGCCTCGGAGCGAAATTCGGACAGCTTGTCGGTGTTGTTGAGGTCGAGCGTCATCGACGCCGCGATGAACTCCACCGGATAATGCGCCTTCATGTAGGCGGTGTGGTAGGACACCAGCGCATAGGCTGCCGCGTGGCTCTTGTTGAAGCCGTAGTCGGCGAATTTGGCGAGCAGCTCGAAGATCGTCTCGGCCTGCGCTTTCGGCACGCCGTTCTTCACCGCGCCGGCGACGAAGATATCGCGCTGCTTGTCCATCTCGGCGCGGATCTTCTTGCCCATCGCGCGGCGCAGGAGGTCGGCGTCGCCGAGCGAATAGCCCGACATCACCTGCGCGATCTGCATCACCTGTTCCTGGTAGATGATGACGCCGAACGTCTCTTTGAGGATCGGCTCGAGGACGGGGTGGAGATATTCCGGCTCCTCGTCGCCGTGCTTGCGCGAGCAATAGGTCGGGATGTTCGCCATCGGGCCCGGACGATAGAGCGCGACCAGCGCGATGATGTCCTCGAAGCGGTCGGGGCGCATGTCGACCAGCGCGCGCCGCATGCCCTGGCTTTCAACCTGGAACACGCCGACCACCTCGCCGCGGGCCAGCATCTGGTAGCTCTCGGCATCGTCGATCGGCAGCGTCGCGAGATCGACATGGATGTCGCGCGGCTTGAGCAGTTTGCACGCGACGTCGAGGACCGTCAGCGTCTTCAGGCCGAGGAAGTCGAACTTCACGAGGCCCGCGGGCTCGACCCATTTCATGTTGAACTGGGTCACCGGCATGTCGGACTTGGGATCGCGATACATCGGCACGAGCTCGCTCAGGGGGCGATCGCCGATCACGATGCCGGCCGCGTGCGTCGAGGCGTGGCGCGTCAGGCCCTCGAGGCGCTGGGCAATGTCGAAGGCGCGCGCCACCACCGGGTCTTCATCGCGAAACGCCTGGAGCTTTGGCTCGCTCTCGATCGCGGCGGCCAGCGTCACCGGTGCGGCCGGATTCTGCGGAACCAGCTTGGTCAGCTTGTCGACCTGCCCATAGGGCATTTGCAGCACGCGCCCGACGTCGCGCAGCACGCCGCGCGCTTGCAGGGTGCCGAAGGTGATGATTTGGGCGACCTGATCGCGGCCGTAGCGTTCCTGGACGTACTTGATTACCTCGCCGCGGCGGTCCTGGCAGAAGTCGATGTCGAAGTCCGGCATCGAGACGCGCTCGGGATTGAGGAAGCGCTCGAACAGCAGCCCGAACTTGATCGGATCGAGATCAGTGATGGTCAAGGCCCAGGCGACCAGCGAGCCTGCGCCGGAGCCGCGGCCCGGCCCGACCGGAATGCCCTGCGACTTCGCCCATTTGATGAAGTCGGAGACGATCAGGAAGTAGCCCGCATATTTCATGCGGGTGATGACGTCGAGCTCGAAGGCGAGCCGCTTGTTGTAGTCCTCCTCGGTCGTGCCCTGCGACAGGCCGTGCACGCGCAGGCGGTTGGCAAGCCCCTCCTCCGCCTGCCGCTGCAATTCGCCCGCCTCGACCGCGGCCGCATCGGAGCTGCCTGCGGCGCCGACGGTGAAGAACGGCAGGATCGGCTTGCGCGTCATCGGTCGGAACGAGCAGCGTTCGGCGATCTCGATCGTCGAGGCCAGCGCTTCCGGAATGTCGGCGAACAGCACCGCCATCTCGGCGCGCGTCTTGAAGCGGTGATCGGGCGTGAGTTGCTCGCGCTCGGTCTCGGCGATCAGCCGCCCGCCGGCGATGCAGAGCAGCGCATCGTGAGCCTCGTAATCGTCGGTCGAAGCGAAGTACGGCTCGTTGGTCGCAACCAGCGGCAGGCCTTTCGTATAGGCAATGTCGATCAGCCCGCTCTCGATGCGGCGTTCCTTGTCGATGCCATGACGCTGCAATTCGATGTAGAGGCGGTCGCCGAACAGACCGGCGAGTCGCTCACAGCGCGTGGCCGCGAGCTCCGCGTGGCCGGCCGCGAGCGCAAGCGAGATCGGCCCGTCTGGACCGCCCGTGAGCGCGATCAAGCCGTCGGTCTCGCCGTCAAGCCAATCGAACTTGATGAACGGCGCGTGGCTGTCGGGAGTCTCGAGGAACGCGCGCGAGTTCAGCCGCATCAGGCTGCGATAGCCGCGCTCCTGCGCGGCCAGCAGCACGACCCGCGAGGGCAGAATCGCATTGCGCGCATTCGGATCCTGGTCGCCGAAATCGATCGCGAGCTCGCAGCCGACGATCGGCTGGACGCCCGAGCCCGCCATCTTGTCGGAGAACTCCAGCGCACCGAACATGTTGTCGGTGTCGGTCAGCGCCAGCGCCGGCTGATGGTCCTTTTTCGCAAGCTCCGCGAGCTTGGCGATCTTGATCGAACCCTTGAGCAGCGAATAGGCCGAGTGAACGTGAAGATGGACAAATCCGGCGCTCGGCATGGTCGCTTACGGCCTTTCAACATCGTGGGGACACCAGCCGGACCTGGGCGCAGGATGCGCGCTCCGTTGGCCCGACTCGCCCGACAATGGTGGTGCCTCGGCCGCCAAGAGTCTACGGAGAGTCCATGGCGCGGGCGCACATTCCTAGCGCCGTCCCGCTTTTCAACAAGCGGCCGCCGGTCCCCGCTCAGAGCTGGGGAATCAGAGCTGAGGGATGACTTGCGCCCAGATCGCGATCATCCCGACGAACAGCGTGATCGATGCCAGTGCAGCGGCTTCTTCCACGAAGATCTTCAACATGGCCTTGCTCCCTCGCCAGAACATAGAGAGAACATTGTTCTATTTTTGTTCTAAGAGTCAAGCTGCGCGACGGGGCTCGCGACCCGGCTTTGCACTCAATGGTTAACTCGATGAATTCTCGAAGCAAAAAAGCCCCGGCGCAAGGCCGGGGCTTTCGCGACCGCTCCAGTGGAGCGATCCTGTCGGTACCTAATATCAGTACTTCGCGATGATCGGGCCGCCGAACTTGTAGTTCAGGCGGACGAGACCCATGTCGACGTCCTGACGGATGCGGTCGGTACCCACGAGACCCGTGAAGGTGACGTCCTTGTCCTGCAGGAAGATGTGGTTGTACTCGACGCCAACCGACCAGTTCGGAGCGAAGCCGACTTCGAGGCCGGCACCGACCGTGCCACCCCAACGGGTCTGGCTGGTCGAGGCAAGCAGCGCGCCGGTGGCAGTGCTGTAGACGTCGAACTTGTCGCCGACCACGGCCGCGCCGCCCTTCACGTAAACGAGCACGTTGTTCCAGGCGTAGCCGACCTGACCGGTGATCAGACCGAACGAATCGATACGGCTGCGGTTGCGATCCGCGAACAGCAGGCTGACGTTGTCGCCGGAGAAGTCGGCCCAGTTGCCCTGGCCTTCGACGCCGAACACCCACTGCCCGGTCTGCCAGCGATAGCCGATCTGACCACCGACGGTACCGCCGGTCGCGTTGTGCGAACCTTCAGTGCCCGTGCCGACGAAATCCCAGGTCGTGTGAGCCGAACCACCGCCGCCGTTGATACCGATGTAGAAGCCGCTCCAGTCGTAGACCGCGGCGATCGCCGCAGGCGGCGCCTTCGTATAAGGCCGTGCTGCGAGGTCAGCAGCCACCGCCGGCGCAGCCGCGCTGAGCGCAACGAGGCTAGCAGTGACAAGCAACAAACTCTTCTTCATTTGATTCCCGTTCCAGTTTCTTCAGTAGGCCCCCGGGCCATGGGCACCTCTTATCAGCCATCGACGGAATTGCTGTAACCGCGACGCCACAGTCCTATCGAAAGGCCCCGCGAGGTAAATGAATGTTTCTCGCACGCGCCTGGAACTCATTTGGGTTCTATTTTTGCAGTGGTTCCAGCGTCAATCTGCTGAGTCTCCGCTCGCGGAGGAGTGTTCACATCTTGGTGTGAACACGAGTATGACAATCGATATTTTTGTCTCCGTATTGTCGCCACAATTTCGCGAGCGCTGTTCCACAATGCGGCTCGCTGCTAAGCGGGATGATCCTTGGCCTGAAAAAAATCCCGTGCTCGAGAGCGGGGTGACGTCGTATAGATCCCATCGTTCGATTTCTGCACCGGAGGCGTGGTCAGTGCCCCATGCCTGGCATCACCTTGCCGTTGAAGATTTCGGGGTTCGGGGGACCCTCCACGCTCAGGATGCCCGACAGCCCACGCTCCAATCGTGAAAGCGCATGATCGACCAGCGTGTAATTGCCCGGCACTTCCAGCTTGAAGTCAACGACAACCGCGCCGCCCGGCGCCACGGTGACGGTCTGGATTCCCTCATGCGGCGGGCTTTGAAGTCCGCCAAACGTGTAGACCTTGTCGAGTATCTCCCCGATGACATGGAATGAGGATGTGTAGTTCGGTCCGCCGACGCCGAAGAAAATGCGCACGGTTTCGCCGACCTTGGCGTGCAGTGGGTGGAGCTTGGACAGCGCTCCGACTGAGCCGTTGAAGACGAAGTATTCGGGACGTTCGTTCAGAAGCTTCTCCACGCTGAACTCTGCGCTTCCACGCTGGCCGAAGGGCATGTCGGAATAGATTTCGCCCTGCATGACATAGAACTCGTGATCCACCGGCGGCAGGCCGCCTTCAGGCTCCACGAGAATCATGCCGTACATGCCGTTTGCAATATGCTCGGCGACCATTGGGGTGGCGCAGTGATAGACGTAGAGGCCCGGCACCAGCGCCTTCCATGTCATTGCTTTCTCCTGGCCGGGATCGACCTGGAGAGCGGCCGCACCGCCGCCCGGGCCCGTCGCGGCGTGGAAATCGACCGAATGGATCATCGAGCTGTCGCTGGAATTCTTCAGATGAATGTCGATGGTGTCGCCGACGCGCACCCGGATCATCGGGCCCGGCACCTTGCCGTTGAAGGTCCAGTAGCCGAACGTCGTTCCTTCCGCGAGCCGGCCTTCGAGCTCGACGCTCAAGAGGTCGACACGCACGGTTTGCGGATCGCGTTTGCCGATCGGCGGCGGCACGTCGGCGGGCTCGCGTGAAATATCGGCTTCCACCACCGCCTGAGGCGGCGGGCGCGGGGTAACCAGGAATTGACCTTCCATTCCGGCTTGCCGATGGCCGGGCACGCTGCAGAAATAAACGAAGTCCCCGGACTTATCGGCGCGGAATGCGATCGTCGTGCTTGCACCCTTTCCGGTGACGCGTGGCGAGGTGGTGTTCTGGTCGGGAAAGGCGATATCGTGCTGCGCCCCTTCGCCATTGATCAGAGTGAGTTGAACCACCTGTCCCTCGACGGCAGTCAAGACCGGATTGACCTTGCCGTCGATCTCGCCGCCCTCACCGATATAGACCATTCGCCCTTCGGCGATCCCCGAACGCAAGGTGTATCGCGCGTCGGGAATGTAGGTGACGGAGGGACCTGGCGCGGCTTGCGCCGCCTGTGTCTGGGCCGGCTGTGGCGTGGGCGGCGGCGTAGCCTGCGAAGGCTGCTGAGCGGCGGTGGCCGCGGGCTGCGTGCCGCCCGCGAGATATGCGATGACGTCGGCCCGGTCATGATCGGTCTTGAGGCCGGGGAACGGCATCTTGTTGCCCGGCACGACCTTCGCCGGATCGGCCAGATATTGGTCGAGCGTCTGCACACTCCACACGATGTCAGCCGATTTCATCGCGGGCGAATAGTTGTAACCAGCCTCCGTACCGGCCTTGCGGCCGATGACGCCGGCCAGCGACGGGCCGAGCATGTTTTTGCCGGGCTCGGTGGAATGACACGCCTGGCACTTCCTGAAGACCAGACGACCTGCCGTAGCATCGCCGATGCCCGGCGCGGCATTCGAGGCGGCCGTTACAGCATTGGACGCGGGCGGCGGAGCGTTGGAGGCTGGTGCCGCAGGTGATTGTCCGGTCGTTGCGCTCGCCTGCGGCGTGTTGCCCTGTGCCATATGGTCATGAGCGGATGGTGACGGGGCGGCGGGCAGCGACGGCGTTGCGCTTGGGGGCTGGATGTTCGCCGCCCTGTGGTCATCAGCGGACGGCGAGGCAGCAGCGGCCGGAGATGTCGCGGCTGCGTTCGCCGACGGCTTTGGTGTCGGTGCGGGATTGTTCTGATCGACCGGCGGCTGAGCAGGCGCCTTGCCTGATTGAGCGAGCTGCTGCGCAGGTTGCTTCGCGCTGCCGCCTTGTGGCGGGGTCTCGGTCGAGGCGACGGCCGGCTGGCCCCGATTGCGACCTTGATCCGACGAGGCGGCTTGATCGGAGGTGGGGGCTGCGGCAGATGGCGTATTCGTCGATGAAGACAGGTGTCCGACCAGATAGATCCCGCCGAAAATCACGGCCAGCCCGACAATGAAAACGGACGATGCCCGCCAGACGGCGCGAATTTGTTCCCACATCCTGAAAACCCGCTGCTTTGTCCGGCGCTCGTCGCAAGTATCGCTGCAACGCATCGGTCTCGTTTGATCTAAATCAACGGCGTAGACCGGCGCGCAGATGACGAGCTGCAAGGCCGAATCGTCATTGCCACAATCGCGTCCCGCGATTGCTTCAGGTCAGCCCCGGTGAGCTGACACCTTTAGTAACCGCCGCAGGGTCTCAGATGGGCAATGAACGGACCTCGCTACAGGGTGAGACCACTCATTGGCGGGCCAGGTACATCCTCATCTTCGCAGCCATGTCCTCGACGGATTCACCGGTTACATCCACGAGAGCTTTCTTCACCGTCCCGGTGAACGGGAATGGCGCCTTGTAGTCCGTATCCATCACCGGCGAACCGGCATCGGCGCCGACACAAACGCCAGCCGCCAAGCCCAACGACAACGGTATGGTGACGGGCAAATCGCCGTTGCCGATGGGATTGCCGTCGACAAACAGCTTGATGCTCGCCGGTACGCCCCTGCCCTTTGGGATGTCCGCCTTGCCTGTCGGTGTGAACTCAAAGCTGAAGATGTGATCGCCTTCGGGGATAGCTGTGTCCGACTGCACCTTGAAACGCTGATCGGCGACGTAGTTGTAGCCGTAGGTCAGCTTGCCATTCTGGACGTAGAAGACGAAGCCGCCATCGCAGCCGCCCATCGAGAGCAGCACACCTTCCGCTCCGCCCCTCGGCACGTTGGCGTGCACCGAGATCGAATGTGCAACATTGATCAGGTAAGGCGCTGCGTTGCTGGGCACCATTTGGGTGCCCGGATAATACAAATAACGTTTGCGATTGGCCGCGATCTGCGGCCGTGGATCGCCGAGCCGCGACGTACCGCGACTGTCGACCGGCAGGACGTCGTATTTGCCGGCCTCGACGTACCACATGCCGATCATCGCGATCAGTCTGTCGCGCTCCTTGTCAGCGAGATTGTTGGTTTCCGCAAAATCCTCCTTGAGATTGTAAAGCTCCCAACCCTTGGCATCGAGTTCGATCAGCTTGGCGTAGTCGATGGCTGCGCCAAACGTCCGGCCGGACTCGGTGAACGACGTACCCGGCCATGGACAGACTGCGCGCCAGCCGTCGTGGTAGAGTGAGCGATGGCCGAACATCTCGAAGTACTGCGTGAAGTGCAGCGGCGCCGCGTTTGCATCGTCAAACGACGACGTGAGGCTGAAGCCCTGCAGGGGTGACTGCGTAACGCCGCGAATTTGGACCGGCGGCTCGATGCCGAGCGCGTCCAGCACCGTCGGCACCATATCAATGGCATGACAATACTGCGTGCGTATCTCACTCTTGGACTTGATGCCTTTCGGCCAGATGATCATGAACGGGTCGGAGACGCCGCCGCGGTAGGTTTCCCGCTTCCAGCGCCGGAACGGCGTGTTGCCGGCATGTGTCCAGCCCCAGGCGTAATGATTGAAGTATTTCGGGCCGCCCAGGTCGTCGATCGCCGCGAGATTCTGCTGCAGGTCGTCCGGCACGTTGTTGAAGAACTTGCCTTCGTTCACCGAGCCGTGCGGGCCGCCCTCGGCGCTTGCGCCGTTGTCTGAAACCACCATGATGAGCGTGTTGTCGTATTCGCCCATGTCCTTGAGGAAGGTGATCAGCTCGCCGATGTAGTGGTCGGTGTGCTCCAGATATCCTGCGAACACTTCCATCATTCGGGCGTAGAGGCGGCGCTCATCGGACGGCAGCTTGTCCCAGTCCTGCACGTCTGGATCGTGTCGCGACAGAGCCGTGTTCGACGGTATGATCCCAAGCGCCTTCTGTTTCTCGAAAACCTGCTTGCGATAGGCATCCCAACCTGCGTCAAACTTGCCCTTGTACTTGTCGGCCCACTCCTTCGGAACATGATGCGGCGCGTGCATGGCTCCCGTGGCGAAGTACATGAAGAACGGCTTGTTGGGCGCCACCTGTTTGGAGTCCGCAATCATGCCCTTCGCCTTGCTGACGAGGTCGGGCGTGAGGTGGTACCCCTCCTCCGGCGTCTTCTCTGGCTCCGTCTGGCTGTTATCCCGCACTAGCTCCGGGTAGTACTGATGTGTATCCCCGCCGAGGAATCCATAGTAGCGCTCGAATCCACGGCCGAGAGGCCAGCGGTCGTAAGGGCCGGCCGCTGAAGTCTGTTCGGCCGGCGTCAGATGCCATTTGCCGAGGCAATAGGTATTGTAGCCGTTCTGCTGAAGGATTTCCGACAGAAAGCCGTTCTCGAACGGGATCTGTCCATTGGCTCCCGGAAAGCCCTCCGAGCCTTCAGTGATGCATGCCATCCCATTCGAATGGTGATTGCGCCCCGTCAGGAAGCAGGAACGCGATGGCGAACACAGTGCGGTGGTATGCATATTGTTGTAGCGCAGCCCATCAGCGCCGAGTGCATCCAGATTGGGTGTGTTGATCGGGCTCCCGAAACAACCGATGTGCCCGAAGCCGGTGTCATCGAGAACGATGAACAGCACGTTCGGCGCGCCCTCCCGCGCCCGGACGGGCGCTGGCCATGCCGGTTTGGATACGTCAAAGGTTCGGCCGATCACACCGGAAAACGCCTGCCCGGGTTTGTACTCCTTCAGCGGGCCCTGCGCTTGCGAAGGCTCAGGTCGCGTGGCGACTGCAGATGTGGTGACGAGTGCTGTGCTTCCAAGCAGGAACTTCCGACGATTGATTGCGACGTTCGTCTTCATGCTGTCCTCCCGGTGCTCAAGTTTTCCTGAGGAGCCGACACAAGTCGAAACGAGAGACACGCCGCGCTCCAAGCAAGGCTTGGATGCAGGCGTAGCAATGCGCAGCTTGAATCGGACGGCGCGACGGCGGTTGATCTAGATCAACCTCGTCACTGGCGCCCGACTGTCTCACTCACCTGCACGATATCGTCGAGTTGCCACGACTTGTCGAAATAGGCTTCCTTCGGCCCACAGAACCGGGAACAAGCCCTTGCCGGAGCTTGTCTTCAGGCTGATCGCAACATTTCCGTTCGGCTCTCGAAATCTGACGCTTGGCCCTTGCGCTTACGCGCTCACACCGGCGTGTAGATGACGAGCTTCAACGCCGGATCGTCATTGGCCTGAAAACTCGTGTGCTCGAAATGAAGCACGCCCAGGGTGGGATGAGACATGGTCTTGAGGCCCGAGGCGGTGCTGCGGATCTCGTGCGCTTCCCACCATTTGACGAATTCCGGACTGCCCTGCCGCAGCCGCGTCAGCAACGCGACAAACGCGGGATCGCCCGCCCATACGTCATGTGTTGCGCGAAACATCGCCACCATGCGTTTTGCCACTTCCGCCCAGCTCGCACCGTAAGCCTTTCGCGTCTGCTTGTTGGTCATCATGAGAAGCATCGTGTTGCGATCTTCCTCCGCTAGCTTCCCGAACGCAAAGACCTCCTCGGCGGCGTCGTTCCACGCCAGCACGTCCCAGCGCCGTCCAACAATGTAGGCCGGCTGGTTCAGGCTCTCGATCAGCCGCAGGATCGGCGGCGGCACGACCTCGCGCGTGAACGCACCCCTCGCGCCGTCGCGCGCCAGCGCCTTCAGATGCGCATGCTCGGTCCTGGAAAGGCGCAGCGCGCGGGCCAGCGCATCGATGGTGGTGACCGACGGGCTTACTGTGCGCCCCTGCTCGAGGCGGATGTACCAGTCGACGCCGATCCCTGCGAGCTGCGCCACCTCCTCGCGCCGCAGCCCCGCCGTGCGCCGGCGGCGGCCGATCGGGAGGCCAACGGATTTCGGCGTCAGCTTCTCGCGGCGTGAGCGCAGGAAGTCACCGAATTCGACACGTCGGGGATCGGCCATAATCTTGCTTCCGGCTCAGGGAGGGTCGTCTTGATACTAGGATAATACCAGGCCTTCATGCGCTTTCAAGGCGGACGCATATTCCTGCTTCAGCTCGAATAAGAGGTGAACATCATGAAGGCCGCCGTCCTCAAATCCCTGGGAACACCGCTCGCGATCGAAGATGTTCCCGTTCCCGTGCTCGGCACGGGCGAGGTCATCGTCGACGTCGTCGCCACCCGCGTGCTGCCCTATCTGAACGAGGTCTTCAGCGGCGCGCGCAACTACGCCCTGGATCTTCCCGTGATCCCCGGTCCCGGCGGGATCGGCCGGGTCCGCGCCATCGGGCCGGATGCGACGAAACTCGCCGTCGACGACTGGGTATTCTGCGATCCGACCGTGCGTTCGCGCGACGATGCACTGTCGCCCGACATCACATTGCAGGCGCTGAGCGCCCGCGACGAAGGCGGCATGAAGCTGCAGAAGCACTTCCGTCATGGCTCGTTCGCCGAGCAGATGCGAGTGCCGACGGAAAACGTGAAGCGGCTTGGCGCGATCACCTCCGCTGAAGCCGCGCAATGGTGCGCGATCGGCACCATGCTCGTGCCCTATGGCGGCTTCCTCGCCGCTAAGCTCCAGCCTGGCGAAACCGTACTGGTCAGCGGCGCCACCGGCAATTTCGGCAGCGCCGCCGTGGCGGTGGCGCTTGCGATGGGCGCAGCCAGCGTCGTGGCGCCGGGGCGCAACGAGACGATCCTCGCCGATCTCGTTCGGCGCTTCGGCCCGCGCGTCAGGCCCTTAAAACTCTCGGGCAACGAGAGCGACGACCGCGAGCAGATGAAGCGCGCCGCCGGGCCGATCGATTGCGTGTTCGACATCATGCCGCCCTCGGTCAGCCCCACGGTGGTGCGCGCTGCGATCATGGCGGTGCGCGCCTACGGCCGCGTCGTGCTGATGGGGGGCGTCGGCATGGCCGGCGGACCTGGGCTCGAACTGCCCTACCCCTGGATCATGCGCAATTGCATCACCATCCATGGCGTCTGGATGTATCCGCCGGATGCGGCGGTCCGCCTGATCGCGCTCGTGCGCGCCGGGCTGCTGCGCCTCGATCAGTATGAGACGACGGCGTTCGATCTCGATCACGCCAACGAGGCCGTCGCGCACGCTGCAGCCCATGCCGGTCCGTTCAAGATGACGGTGATCCAGCCGTAGGCCGTCCCACATGCTGCGAGGATGGCATCTTGCCCGGTGATTTGCCCGACGCGCCAACAGATTTCGTAAAATACGAAGATCTCGCCAGCGGTCGCCGGCTACTTTGCATGGGGTTGTTTTCGAGATTTTAGTCGAGCTCGACCACCTGGCCGTTGGAAAGCGACACCCGCCGGTCCATGCGGCCGGCGAGCTCCATGTTGTGGGTCGCGATCAGCATCGAGACCTGCGTTGCCTTGACCAGCTGCATCAAGGCCTGGAACACATGCTCGGCGGTGCCGGGATCGAGGTTGCCGGTCGGCTCGTCCGCAAACAGCACCCGTGGCGCGTTGGCGACGGCGCGAGCAATCGCGACGCGCTGCTGCTCGCCGCCCGACAGCTCGGCGGGACGATGGGTGATACGGTCGCCGAGGCCGAGATAGGACAAGATATCCTTGGCGCGCTTGACGCTCTCGGATCGCTTCAGGCCGCGGATCATCTGCGGCAGCATGACGTTCTCCAATGCCGAGAACTCCGGCAGCAGCCGGTGCGACTGGTAGACGAAGCCGATCTCGGTGCGGCGAAGCTGCGTGCGCTCGATGTCGGGCAGTTGCGAGGTCGGGGTGCCCCCGACATAGACCTCGCCGGAATCGGGCGCCTCCAGCAGCCCTGCGATGTGCAGCAGCGTCGACTTGCCAGAACCTGACGGCGCCACCAGCGCCACCGACTGTCCAGCCCACAGCGCGAGCTTGGCGCCGTCCAGGATGGTCAGCACGTTCTCGCCCTGCACGTACTGCCGCTTTATCTCGTGGAGATAAATGACCGGTACATCTTCCGCCCCCTGCTCCATCAGCCCCTCACTCGTACCGGAGCGCTTCGACGGGATCGAGACGCGCGGCGCGCCAGGACGGGTAGAGCGTCGCAAGGAACGACAGCGTCAGCGCCATGATGACCACCGCCGTGGTCTCGCCGACGTCGATCTCGGCAGGCAGTCGGGACAGGAAATAGAGTTCCGGCGAGAACAGTTCCGTGCTGGTGAGCCAGGACAGGAACTGCCGGATCGATTCGATATTGAGGCAGATGACGAGGCCGACGAAGAAGCCGACGAGTGTGCCGACCACGCCGATCGAGGCTCCCGTGATCAGGAAGATGCGCATGATCGACCCTTGCGAGGCGCCCATCGTGCGCAGGATCGCGATGTCGCTGCCCTTGTCCTTCACCAGCATGATCAGGCCGGACACGATGTTGAGCGCGGCCACCAGCACGATCATGGTGAGGATCAGGAACATCACGTTGCGCTCGACCTGGAGCGCGTTGAAGAACGTCGAGTTGCGCTGACGCCAGTCGACCAGGAACACCGGCCGGCCGGCAGCCTCCGTCACCGACTTGCGAAACGCGTCGATGCGATCGGGATTGGTGGTGAACACCTCGATCGCGGTGACGTCGTTGTTGCGGTTGAAATAGGCCTGCGCCTCGGGGAGCGGCATGAAGACGAAGCCCGCGTCATATTCGGACATGCCGATCTCGAACACCGCGACGATCTTGTACGGCTTGATCCGCGGCGTCGTGCCCATCGGCGTGACCGCGCCCTTCGGCGCGACCAAGGTGACGCTGTCGCCGGCATGCAGCGACAACTGGTCGGCGAGCCGCCGGCCGATCGCCACGCCCTGCCCTTCGTCAAAGTTCTCGATCGAGCCCTGCTTGATGTTCTTGGCGATCGAGGTGAGGTTGTTCAGGTCGTCGGCGCGGATGCCGCGCACCAGCACGCCCGAGGCATTGAACGGCGAAGAGGCCAACGCCTGGCCGTCGACCACGGGCGCGGCGAGCCGCACACCGTCGACCTGGCTGATGCGCTCGGCGACGTCCTTCCAGTCGGTCAGCGGCGATTCCAGCGGCTGCACCAGAATGTGCCCGTTGAGGCCGAGGATCTTGTCGAGCAGTTCCTTGCGGAAGCCGTTCATGACGGCCATGACGATGATCAGCGTGGCGACGCCAAGCATGATGCCGAGGAAGGAGAATCCGGCGATGACCGAGATGAATCCTTCCTTGCGGCGCGCCCGCAGGTAGCGCGCCGACAACATCCATTCGAACGGCGCGAAGGGCGCGGTTTGCACAGGCTCGGTCATGGTCTCATCCATCGCTCGATAATCCCATGATTCGGGGTCAATTGTGGCCGGATTGCCTGCCCCGCAAATGGCGCGGTGGATAATATTCAACCGGTCAGGCGCGCGACCGCGTCGGCCGGCGACATGGTCTCGCGCGAGCCGTCGGCGCGCCGCTTGATCTCGACCTTGCCGTCGGCGAGCCCCTTCGGCCCGATCATGATCTGCCAGGGGATGCCAATCAGGTCGGCGGCGGCGAACTTGGCGCCGGCGCGCTGGTCGGTGTCGTCGTAGAGCACGTCGACCCCCTTGGCCTGAAGCTCGATATAGAGCTTCTCGCAGGCCGCATCGACGGCCGCATCGCCCTGCTTGAGATTGAGCACGACGGCGCGGAACGGCGCCACCGCTTCCGGCCATTTGATGCCGGCATCGTCATGGCAGGCCTCGATGATGGCCCCGACCAGGCGCGAGACGCCGACGCCGTAAGAGCCGCCGTGGATCGGCACGTCGACGCCGTCGGGCCCCGCCACCGTCGCCTTCATCGGCTCGGAATATTTGGTGCCGAAATAGAAGATCTGGCCGACCTCGATGCCGCGGGTATTGACCCGCTTGTCTTCGGGCACCTCCTGCTCGAAGCGCGCGGCATCGTGCACGTCTTCGGTGGCGGCATAGACCGAAGTCCACTGCTTGATGATCGGCGTGAGATCACTCTCGTAGTCGACGTCCTCGCCCGGCACCGGCAGATCGAGCACGTCGCTATTGATGAAGACGCCGGACTCGCCGGTCTCGGCGAGCACGATGAACTCGTGACTGAGATCGCCGCCGATCGGGCCGGTCTCGGCACGCATCGGGATCGCCTTCAGCCCCATCCGCGCGAAGGTGCGCAAATAGGCGACGAACATCTTGTTGTAGGCGACGCGCGCGGCCGCCTCGTTGAGATCGAAGGAATAGGCATCCTTCATCAGGAATTCGCGGCCCCGCATCACGCCGAAACGCGGACGCTGCTCGTCGCGGAATTTCCATTGAATATGATAGAGATTGAGCGGCAGGTTCTTGTAGGACTTCACATAGGCGCGGAAGATCTCGGTGATCATTTCCTCGTTAGTCGGCCCGTACAGCAGCTCGCGCTTGTTGCGGTCGGCGATGCGCAGCATCTCTGGCCCATAGGCATCGTAGCGGCCACTCTCGCGCCAGAGATCGGCAAGCTGCAAGGTCGGCATCAGCACCTCGATCGCGCCGGAGCGATCCTGCTCCTCGCGCACGATCTGCTCGATCTTCTTCAGCACGCGGAAGCCGAGCGGCAGCCAGGCATAGATGCCGGCGGCCTCCTGCCGGATCATGCCTGCGCGCAGCATCAGGCGATGCGAGACGATCTCCGCCTCTTTCGGATTTTCTTTCAGGATGGGCAGAAAGAACCGGGACAACCGCATAGATACACTCGAAGAATCAGTGAGGGGTTGCAGTGAAACCGGATTGGGAGCGAAAACACAAGGCCGGGAATGAAGAAAACGCGCTAACGCGACGAAATTCCTGTCATTTTTCTGTTTCCTTGAAGTCCCGTTTGAAGACGCAGGCGGCCGTTTCGGAACCCCGAGGCAATGCCTTTCAGTGCGGTGCGACCTCGAGGTCATCCTCGAGCGTGATCTTCTCGAAATCGGTCACCAGCGCGTCGATGCGCACATGCCAGCGGCCGGCGAACGGCAGCTCGACCTTTCGCGCGTGCCAGTAGCCGTCAGCGCCGAGCGCGGCGTCATATTCGATAGGCTCGATGCCGCGCTCCGGCAGGCTCAACGTCAGGGTCGCTTCCTTGGCGGAAAGGGGCGTCGCCTCCTCCGTCATGAGCTGGAGCACGAAGTCGTCAGTGCCCGCCTTGCCCGGCAACACCAGAACCTGGAACATCGCCTTCTCACCGTGGATATGGATCGCCAGCGGCGTCTCCGGGACGATCGTGCGCGACGGCGGCGTAAAGCGCCAGCCGGCGACGACAGCGAAGACGGCAAGCGCCAGGACGCATTCGGCCAGGATCGAGCGCTTGAGCGTGCGCGCTCCCTTGATGTTCTTGGCCAGCGCTGGTGTCAGGCGAAAGCGGTTGAGCGCGGCAAGCGCCAGTAGGGCGGCAACGAGCACGAGCTTGATCGAGAGGATGATGCCGTATTTGGTCTCGACCAGGGCGGCAAAGCTCGAGAGCTGAATGACGGCCAGCATCAGGCCCGTCAGCGTCAGGATGACGACGACCGGAAGGGCAGCGCGCGAGAACCGGTTCAGGATCGGCAGTGTGGCGGTGGTCGGTCTCGACATCAGAACGGCCAGCGGTGCCAGCGCGCCGGTCCAGAACGCGATACCGAGGCCGTGGATGAAGATCGCCGGCTTGGTCAACGCCTCCGGCGGTGCCGTCGCGGCGTGGCCGGTGCTGGCGAGCGACAGGCCGACGCCGGCAAGCGCGACAACCGAGAGGACACGCGCGCCCTGCCCTCCAGGCAGCGCGGTGCAGGCGATCAGGATCGTGGCGATCGCGATCAGAAGCGCGGGGCCGGCACTCGTCGTGAATGCAACCGTCCAGGGCGCTGACGTCAGAAGCGCGGTAGGCGGCAGACCGAGGAGATCGAGCCCCAACAGGGGAATCGAGGCGAGCGCACTCAGCACACCCACGACAAGCGCGCTACGGGGCAAAACCATTCCAATCGTCGATCGCGCGATCCAGATCGCAAAGAACACGCCGCCGACACCCGCGAAAAGCCCGAGATAGAGCCCTATCCGCGTGAGCCAGATCAGCGCGTTCACGCCGCTATCGGCAGCCACGGGAACTTGCGTCACGGACGGCAAGCCGATCGAGAAGATGACCGATCCCGCGACGGGATGGCCGTCCTGCGAGATCACGCGATAACTGACGACCGCAGTGCCCTGCGGCAGATCCTGCGGCAGCGCGATCGAGATGGTCTCGCCGAATGCGGTGACGAGAGCCTCCTTGCGCTCCTTTCCGGTCCCGTCGATCAGCCGGATCGCGCCCGGTGTCACCGCCTCGTTGTAGCGCAGCTCGACGCTCTTTGGCGTGCTCGCGACGATGCTTCCATTCGCCGGCTCGACCGAGACCAACGCGGCGTGCGCCCAAGCACCGGTCGCAAATCCGATGCCGAGCAGCAGCGTCGCAGGCGCGGCAAGGATGCGCATCAGGGCTTTGGCAGCAGCTTCACGCCCGGCGCGGGCGATTTGCCCTCATGCGAAGGGGCAGCGCCCTCCGCGGGAATCTCGATCCAGCGGCTGACGCCCTTCTCACATTCCTGCACGACCGGAAAATACAGTGTCGTGTTCGGCTTCAGGCTGTCGGTGAGAAACGTGCTCATCACGAACTCATCATAGTTGTGATCCGGCAACTTGCCGCCCGACCACATCACCTCCTTAGGCCCGGAGGAGACCTTGTTGCCGTGATAGTCGTATTCGCCGCCGTACTTGCCCTCGACGACGTCGACGCTCCAGCCGGCCTTTGGCATCGGCTTAACGGCGATGACGCCTTCGGGGATCTGCACGCGGATCTTCACCGTCGGCGAGCCGGCGCAGCCATGCGGCACGGCAAACACGGCCTTGTAGGACCCGCCGACCGTGGCCTGCTTGGTCTCCAGCGAGACGTGCGCCCCTGCGGACGAGCCTGCCAGCACGCATGCCGCCGTCGTGGTGACGTAGATCAAACCTTTTCGCATTGGAGCCTCACACGTTCATAAATTCATTGCCGCCCCGGCAGCCTTTGCCGCGGCTTCCGCTTCACGAATGAGGTCCTGCCGCCGCTTCAAGACGTCGCCGGCCAGCGCAGGACCGGCACGCTCAGGTGATCCGGAATCGAAGGGCGGCTTAGGATCGTACTCGATCACGAGCTGAATGCGACGCGCAGCTTCCTCGCCCGCAAGCCGCGCTGCGATCGCGAGCGCAAAGTCGATGCCGGCCGTTACGCCGCCGCCCGTCACGCGGTTGCGATCCTCGACCACACGGTCCCTGCGCACGACCGCGCCCATATGCGCGAGCAGATCGCGAACGTACCAGTGCGAAGTGGCCTGATAACCCCTGAGCAGACCCGCGGCGCCAAGCAAGAGCGAGCCGGTACAAACGCTTGTGACGAGGCTCGCGGATTCACCCTGCTGCCGGACGAATTCGACCGTCTCACGATCCTGCATCGCAGCGACCGTTCCCTTCAGGCCTCCGGGCACGAACACCACGTCGAACAGCTTCGGCGCGTTCTGGAATGTCACCGTCGGCGCAACGGGCAAGCGGACGTCGGTCATGACCGGCTGCTCGGTTTTGCCAATCAGGTGGACCTCCGCCTGCATGATGCTAAACACGGTGAGCGGGCCGGCCAGATCAAGCAGGATCATGTCGGAATGGATCAACAGGCCCACGCGCGGGCGAGCAGGCGACGCCGGCTGCGCAAGCGCGGCCGGCGCGACGAGGTTGAGCAAGGATGCGGCCGCCAGCGTCGCGTTGAACTCTCTTCGATCCATGCTCTTGCTCCACAAAATGTCAGCGAACGAGGACGGTCGAGACGAGATCGAATGGATCCGCCTCCAGCAGAAACGAAAGGCTCAGTGGTTTGATAAACACCATACCCTCACATCTTCATCCCGGAGTGATCCGGCGATTTCTTCATATCCATGTGTCCGCCATGCTCGCCGCCACCCGGTGCCTGCGCGCCGACGGCCTGGACGTCGAGGGTGACGGCCACCTTGCCGGCCTTCTCGAACTGAAGCGTGACCGGGACCTTGTCGCCCTGCTTGAGCGGTCCCTTCAGCTCCTGCATCATCAGATGATAGCCGCCCGGTGCGAGCTTCACGGTCTTTCCCGGCTCGATCGCGAGACCCTTATCGATCGGGCGCATCTTCATCACGCCGTTGTCCATCGCCATCTCGTGGACCTCGATCTTGCCGGCGATCTCAGCCGAGACGCTGATCAGCCTATCCGGCGCACTGCCTTTGTTCTCGATCGTCAGATAGCCGCCGGCGACCTTTGCTCCGCCAGGCGTGGCCCTGCTCCAGGCCTGCGTGATGACGATATCGCCGGCCTTGACGTCGTCGGCGCGCCCGGGTGCGGCGAACGCCAGCGCTGCAAGCGCTGCGAGCACGAGGATGCGTGAGAGCTTGTTCATGTGGCTAGCCTTTCTCTTGGGTCGTTGCGCCCATCCCACCCGTCAGAACGTGTACTTGCCGGCAACGACGAAGGTTCGTCCCGGGAACGGATGGAACAGGAAGTACTGGTAGTTGAAGACATTATCGATGCCGAAATCGAACGAGAAATTCTTCGTCGCATTGTAGTGGATTTTCATGTCGACGACGAAAAACGGATCGAACGCCTGGTACACGTGGGGAACGACGTCGGTATTGTCGAGGGTCGCATACTGCTTGCCAGTGTAGCGCGCGGCAACGGTATAGACCCAGCTCTCGTTTAGACGGTAGCTGACGCCAACCTTCGCGCGCCAGTCCGGAACATACGGCACGCGTTTGCCGACGACGGTGGTCGCGCCCGACCAGTTCGGATCCGAGATGATCCTGGAATCGACATACGTTACGCTGCCAAAGAGCTGCAGCCCGCGGATCAGGATATTGTCCTTGTCGGCCGACAATTCGACGCCTTGCATGCGGATGGCGGCGACGTTGCTGACCGCCGTCTGGAACGACTGGTTTCCGGACACGTCAGTCACGGTTGTCGTCTGCGAGATCAGCGCGTTGTTCGTGCGTTCGCCGAAGACCGTGAACCTGATCCGGCCGTCCTGCCAACGTCGTTCGAGATTGAGCTCGCCGGTGAAATCCTGCTCGGGCGCGAGCCGAGGATTGGCAAGGTAAGTGATGTTGCTGACGGAAATGTTCTGATAAAGCTCCGTCACCGTCGGGTAGCGATACGCCTCGCCGAAATTCGCAGTGATGTTCCACTCCTTGTTGGGATCATATGAGAGCGAAACCTTCGGCGAGAAATTGGTCGACGATAGCGAGGGCTGTTGCGTCGTCGTCACTGACGTGATGGCGCCGGCGCCCGTCGCCGTCGTGTTGACGTTGAGACCATCAAGCGCCTGCCAGCTCTCCAATCGTCCACCAAGCGTCAGCTTGACGTTCGGCGTGATCTTCCAGGCGTCCTGAACCCAAAACGCCTCGGTCCGTGTCTCGCCGACGCCCGTTGAGTAGAGCTGCCCGTTGCCCGCCGAGGGAGCCGTATACCAAACCGTGGAGGCGTAGACGGGATTCTCGAGCCTGTAGCGGTCGCCGTGAACGCCGAAGCTGATCTCGTGCGGACCGTCGATCCCGTCGGGACGCCAGATGCCCTTGGCATCGGCATTCTGCCAATTGGTGCCGTCCATCCGCGTCACCTTGCCGTTCAGCGAGTAGCCGAGCCCGGGCGACGCTACGACGGTATACGGGTTGAGAAGAATATCCTGAAGGTAATTGTAGCTCGATGCCGAAAGATCAAAATCAAAGACGCCCTTGGTGTCGCTCCGGAGCGAGACGGCGTTGCTCACGTGGAGTTCGTCCCAGGTGTATTTGTTGGGAGCAAACCCCGAAAGGCCTGCAAATGTCGGCTGGCCCGTCACTGTCGATCGCAGATAGGTCTGCGGCTCCGAGGTCTGGTGATTGTTCCAGACCGCGAACGAATAGGTCGCCTGGACCAGCGGGGTCAGGTCGTAGGCAAGCCTGATGTTTCCCGACGTCTGCTGCGAGTGCGCCACCGCGCCGGCGCCGACGACATCCGCCACCCCGCCGGTCCGGCTCGGTGCGATGAAGGTGCCCGTCGTCTTGGCCGGGACCGAGCCATTCGTCACATAGCTCAGCGGCTGCTGATAGCTGTCACGATAGTTGGCGCTGATGAGCCACGATAGCGCACCGTCGCGGTTGCCTGCGGCAGCACTGGTCTGGCTGGTGACATAGGTGCTCTTGGTGCCGTACTGACTCCAAGGCATCACCGAGATCGTCTCCTTGGCCGTTGCAAACGGCTTGTCCGGCATCTTCGAGGTGATCAGCAGCACGCCGCCGATCGAGTTGCCGGGATAGGCCGCGGCAAACGGACCGTTGAGATAGTCGACCCGGCCGATCGCCTCCGGCACGATCAGATTCCACTTCGGCGAGGCGCCCGAGTTGTTGTTGCCGATCAGCGCCGAAATCAGGAGATCGTCATAGTAGACCAGCGTACGCGCGCTGGAATTCAGGCCCCAGCTTCGCGTCGCAAGCACCGCCTGGTTGTCGCCGTCGTGCCGTTTCCGCACGAACAGGCTCGGCATGTCTTTGACGGCATCCTCGGGGTCTTTGAGGTTGATTGTCTCGTCGATCTCCCTTGCCGTGATGCTGAACGATGTTTGCGGAAGCTGATAGCGCGCTACCGCCGGCGGGGTCTCCAGCGAGGCCCGAGCGCTGCCAGCGCCCTGCCCGCCGGTGGCGACGGCCGCAGCAGCACCTTCGGCAGAGTTTGAGGGTTTCGCACTCCGATTCCGAGCTGCCGTGGATTGGACGGCCGGCTTGCGAGGCTTATGTGGTGCCGCAATCGGCGCATCGACCGTCACCGGCGGCAATGCGCTTTCGCCGCTCTGGGCGGCGGCTTCCCCCATCGACGCGAGCAGCGCGGCCTGGACGGCAACGACACTCACGCCGCAACGGGCATGGCGAGGCAACATGGGAATGTCCTGACGCCGGCTTTCTCTCCGGCCATTCGACAGCATCAACCGCCGGCGGACGCGCCGTGGCGGTCACAAGGGTCGTCAGGAAAATTGAGGTGGCGCGCGCGCCTGCGCGCTGGACGCGCCGTGGGGCACTGCGACACGATCTGCCGCGTCGTGCCACGCAACGCATTCGGCGGGTCGCACAGGTGTTGCGAAGACGGCCTGTGGCGCGTCGAGAGACGCGCTCGCCTGTGCCAGGCAGCAGAGCGAGCAAGCGCCAGGATGCGAGTCGGGCAGACTGGTCCGGTCGTCAATGCCTGCGCCTGAACCACCATTCGCGTGGCAAATGACGCCGTTCTGAAGCGGATCGGCGACCGCAACGCCGGCCGCCCAACAGGCGGCGATCGGCGCCAGCACCTGCATCGCCAGGGCGATCAGGACCAGGGGTAAGTATTTTTGCAGCCGCGCCCGCATCCGCCGAACCATTCGTACGCTTACTAACTAGACATGATCCGCAATGGAGTCGAGCTCGCTTTTTCACCAGATTGACGCAGCGCAACCATTCAGTTCACCAAGTGTATCGCAGGATGCATCGTGCCAAGCATCCCGACAACGGCGAGGATGGCAAGGCCGAGAGCAAGCTCGATGGTGCTATTGCGCTTGAGCCAGCGCAACGCGCCACGCCCGGCCGGGACAAGCCGCGGTGTCAGCACCAGCCGGTTGACCAGGGCGAGCACCAACATGAGCGTGAACAGGACAAGCTTGAGCAGCAACAGCCGTCCATACTCGGTGACGACCAGCGCGTGAAGCGAGCCCACCAGGATGGCGGCATTGATGAATCCTGTAAGCAGCAGGGTTGCCACGCTGACCATGCCCATGATCGAAAATCGGCCCACGGCGTCACGGGCGAGCGGAAGCTCCTTCCTTCGGCAGGCCGCAGCGAGGAACAGGACTAATGACGCCAAGCCACCGATCCAGGCCGCGCTTGCCACCAAATGCAGCGCATCCGCGGCAAGATGCAGGTAACCCGCCTCGCCGGTGGTCGAGCCGGCATGGCCGCTCCAGGCGAGGCTTGCGGCAAATGCGATCGCAACCGCAAATCCGCCCCATCGTGCGATCGCCATACGATCGTAGGTCAGGCAAGCCACCAGGCAGATCACAAGGCCTGCTCGAAGCATCGTCACCTGTCCAAACTGCGTTTCGTTGATCACCGTCGATAAGACATTCGCGGACAATGCCTCATCGAGCGGCATCCCGCTCATCGAGGCGGCCTGAAGCATCAGCCAGATCGCACCGGAGATCACCGCGAAGGCAAGACCGAGCCACGAGACCCACAAGGTGGGAGCCTCGAACGACCCAGGCGCAGCCCCCTCCGAGCGCGCGGCCGGCGCAGCGATGGCGGTCCGAAACATGACGTCTCCAACCGTGATCGCGGTTGCCGCAAAGTGCACGGCGCGCGTCGCAACCAACGGCGCGTCCACTGCTGACCAGTCCATCGATGATCAGGCCTTCATGGACCGACCTGGAAGGTGAAGCTGCCGTCCGTCGTGTGGGTGTCCACAGACAGCACGCGCCAGTTCACGTGATACGTGCCCGCCCCTCCCGACTTCAGCGGGATCGACATCTGGTTGCCGCTGACGCGCGCCTTGCCTGCGTCGACGCGCTGCCCGGAGGGACTCGTGACACTGATCGAGCTGAATGCCGCCTCCAGTTTCTGGCTGAACCAGAGCGTCACCTCGCGCGGGGGGCTTGCCACCTTATTGCCGACGCGCGGCTCGGCGTGGTCGAGCTCGGCGTGGGCGCTTGCTTCGCCAGGCGGCAGCGAAGTCAGCAAGAGGACCATGAACAGTATCATTGAACTGAGGGATAAGGATCGCATCGGTCAATTCCTTGCGAAGGGGTTGGCAGATTGGACCGGGCCACCGAAAAGCGGCTTGCCGATGCCGCGAGGATCAATGTCGTCGAGATAGAAGTGCAACTGTCCGATCACGCCGACATGCGTCCCGCTTTGCCGATTGATGGGAATCAGCGCCTCAATACCAACCTGATACTTGCTACCGACCCAGATCACGCCAGGATTGATGGTACCTGTCGTTGTCGTGCCCGAGGTGAGCGTGTTCGAAATCGGTGTTTGCAGATTGGCTTCGACCAGCGGGATCAGGTGATTGACGAACTCCGGCAGGCCGAGGTCCACGACGGCGGATTTCAGGTACGGCATGCTGTATTGGAGCGTCCCGCCCCAATTCAGGACGCGCGGATGAAATTCAGTATCGCCGGTCAGGCCGCCGGTGTCGGGATCGATCCCAAACGTCGTTGTGAAATTCCTGGCCGGGATCGCGTAGCCGACCTGGCCGGTGACGGCGACGGGACGAAGCCAGGAGAACGTATCAGGCAGGTCGCCGAAGCCTTTGCCGAACCAGAGCATCGGTGTGTAGGTGTTGAAGGGATCGGCACCGACATTTTGCGCGCCGGTGCCTCCCCATTCGACGCTGAGGCCGACCGACATCACGAATTCATGCGTGGGATCTTTGAAGACCCGGTACTTGAACGTGGTCTCTAGGTTCTGAAATCCGTTGGCGCCGGGGATGGTCGGGTCCGTCGGATTGAGAAAGGTGTAGGTCGAGCCGAAGGAAATGGCGAAGTCCTCGGTGATGCGCTTGGAGAACTCGCCGGAGATGTCGTGCTGCCGAACGGGCGGCACGTCTCCGGTCTTGAAACTGTCGACCGTCGGAATGGATAGCTCATCGTTGACGCCGGGATCATCGATGCCCAGCGTTGCCGGAAAGAAGCGGTTGCCAACGATCTCGTGGGCAACGCTTCCCGAGTGAGGGACGAGCGCGAGGGCGAGCCCCAGAAGGCCCGCATGCTTATGACAGATGGACATTTGAGGATCTCCGCGATGCTGACATGCGAATTCAGCGGCGGTTAGCCGCCGGGCTCACGTCAACAGTGGAGGCGCTCGTGCTCGGGCGTTGGATCCGCCGTCCGATGTGACTGCGGGTGCAGCCTGCTCATGCCACGGCACAGGTTCAGCGAGCCGGAACGGATTCGCGAACGTGGCCTGCCGCGAATCGAGCGACGCATTGGACTGCGCCAAGCAGCAGATCGAACAGCTTCCTGCGTGTGCAGCCGGCACGCCGGTTTGTGCGCCTGCATCCGATGCATCTGTGCTGTGACAGATCACCGCATTCTGAAGCGGATCGGCGACCGCAAGACCCGCGGCCCAGCAGGCGGCAACCGGCGCCAGCACCTGCATCGCGAGGGCGAGCAGGACCAGGGGCAGGTATTTTCGCAGCCGCTCGCGCATTCGCCGAACCATTCGTTCGGCGAGCAACTAAACACCGGGCCGAGCCCGAGTCGAGGTCACTTCGCCGGTCTGCTTGCGCGATCACAAATTTCTCGAAAACTGTGTTCGGCGCGCCCCGCCGAAGGTGACGATCCGGCATTTGAGGCAGATGCAGGGCAGCCTCCTATCCACAGATTTCTTATATTTGTCATATACTTAGAAGGGAAAAAGCCCGATCATTTCGCCAACTGCTCGAATTTTGAACAATCGTTGCCGAAAATGATGACAAGTGAGAAAAGTTGATCTAGCATCTCTTTGCTCAGGCTGGCCGCGAGGTCGAAGTCTGGTGGTCCAAGTCTCGGGAGGAGCCCCTGGCGCGCAAAACGCAGCGTCGCCCCGTTCAATCAAGATCAAATCTCAGATATCGGGGATAATAGGGTCGACACAATTTTTGAGCGGGGCTAGGGCCCCGCTCTCTTTTTTTGTGCCGGCCTCCAACGCGGATGAACGCTTCAGCCGATCCGATCGAGAAGCTTCGAGCCTGCAGCGATCCGCTGCGACGATCTGACACCGCTCCTCTCTCAGCAGCTGTTTGCCGAGCATTTCGAAATGAGGGCGATGCTGGGAAAAGACGGCGGCGAGCTGGTCTGGGGGTGGAGGCTCGCGATCGAGGCGATCTTCGATTTCGCCGGCGAGCGCCGTGGACATTTCCGCATGATCCAGTTCGAATTATCCTCGCATGACGCCCACGGTACGCCGCAAGAGTTGTTCATCGAGTTCTTTCGCGTGATCCGTGATGTGCTGCGTGCGCTGCTCGCCGGCCTTGCTTTCTTTGCGTTGCACCAACGCGCAGCGTCACGGTGGCGATTGCAGAACGGGTAGCGTGAACTCGTCGATTGTGAGACACTGCCCGCCTTGGTAGCGCAAACAATGACGCTGCCAACGATAAGATCATGGGAGCGAGCGATGTCCGAGACGAAAGATTTCTCGACAACCAGGCGCGATCTTCTTCAGGCGGCAACGACCGCCGGCGCCGCGGCGGCCATCCTCGGCGGCATGGGGATCAACCCTGCACTTGCAGCCGAGATGGGACGTTCGGAGAAGCCGTTGAAGGCGGCATTCTCCAATGCCGGCCTGCAGGCCACCTGGTGTGCGCAGGGCAAGCAGGCGGCGGAATTCTGGGGCAAGCTGTTCAACGTCGATGTGACCTGGTTCGATGGCCAGCTCGACGCGGTGAAGCAGCGCGCAGCCATCGACAACATGGCCTCGCAGAAGTGGGACTTCGTCGCAATCCAGGCCTTCGGCATCGGCACCCTTACCCAGCCCGTGCAGAAGATGATCGACGGCGGCACGCCCGTCATCGACATGGACACGCTGATTGCACCACTCGATCAGATCAACGTGCATTCCTTCCTCGCCCCTGACAACGAGTTCATGGGCGCGTCCGTGACGCAGGCGCTGTGCAACGCCATGGGTGGCAAGGGCAAGATCATCATGACGCAAGGAGCCCTCGGCCACACTGGCGCGCAAGGCCGTGCGAAGGGTTTCAACTCGGTCGTCAAGCAATTCCCCAACATCGAGGTGCTCGACACCCAGCCGGCCGATTGGGACGTCTCCAAGACCGCGCGCCTGTGGGAGACCTATCTGACGAAATACCCGCAGATCGATGCGGCCTTCTTCCACAATGACGACATGGCGCTCGCAGCCGCCAACATCATGAAGGCGCATAACCGTACCAACATCCTGATCGGTGGCGTCGACGCCATGCCGCCCGCGATCCAGGCGGTAAGCGAGGGCCGGATGTACGCGACCGTCCGTAATCCCTCCTGCCGTATCCATGGCGGCGCCATCATCGCGGGCGTCGCCGCTGTCGTCGGCGGGGAGAAGAGCGGTCAGGGCATTCCGAAAAGCGTGGTGACGGACGGTCCGGTCGTGACCAAGGCGAATGCCGCCGGCATGCAGTGGATGGAGGATCACTTCCTGATCTGATTCCTCCATGCCTGAAGGCCGTTCGCCGATCCTGGAACTACAGGGCATCACGAAGAGCTTTGGCGGCGTCGAAGCACTTCGTGGTGTGGACTTTGCGCTATACGCCGGCGAGATCCATGGTCTCGTCGGCGAGAACGGCGCCGGAAAAAGCACGCTGATGAAGATCATCGCCGGCGTGCACCCGGAATTCTCCGGCCGCTTCTTGGTCGACGGCAAGGAGACCCGCTTCCGCTCGGCTCGCGACGCACATGCGGCCGGCATCGCCATGGTGCATCAGGAGCTCAGCGTCGCGCCCGACCTGACGGTCGCCGAGAACGTCTTTCTCGGCAACCAGCCGACCAACCGGCTGGGGCTCGTGCAATGGCGGCGCATGGCGCGCGAGGCCGGTGAGCAGCTCGCCCGTTTCGGCATCGACGTCGATCCGATGACGCGGCTCGGCGACCTTCCGATCGGCCTCCAGCAGCTCATCGAGATCGCCCGCGTGCTGTTCTCCGGGGCGCGCATCGTCATCCTGGACGAACCGACCTCCGCCCTCTCCCCGCCCGAGGTCGAGCGCCTGTTCACGACGCTGCGCCGTCTGCGCGACGAGGGCACTGGCATCGTTTTCATCTCGCATTTCATCGAGGACATCTTGCGCGTCTCTGATACGGTGACCGTGTTCCGCAACGGACGGAAGGTTGCCGAGTCCGCGGCTAGCGCGACCACCAAGGGCGCCCTGATCGAAGCGATGATCGGCCGCGGCGGCGAGGCGCTCGAGCACAGCTACACCGACGACCTCATGTTGCCAGCCGCCAACGGTGGGGCGGTCGTCCTGAAAGTCGACCAGCTCTCGCTCGCGCGCAGCCTCCAGGACGTCTCGTTCGAGGCGCGTTCCGGCGAGGTGCTGGGCATCTACGGCTTCATGGGCTGCGGACAGCAGGAGCTGTCGCGCATCCTGTTCGGCAAGCTCAAACCCGACGGCGGCGCGCTGATTATCGACGGTGCGCGAAAATCCTTTGCCTCGACCGCGGCCGCGCGGCGTGCGGGCGTGGCGCTTGTCCCAGAGAGCCGGCGCGCCATGCTGTTCCACCAGGAGCCGGTGTACAAGAACATCTCGATCAGCATTCTGGATCGCATTTCGGCCATGCTGCTCAAACCGGCGCAGGAGCGCGACATCGCCAAGCGCCAGGTCGAGCAGTTGCAGATCCGGCCGCCTGTGGTCGGCCTCGACCTCGGCATGCTCTCGGGCGGCAACCAGCAGAAGGTGGCGTTGGCCAAATGGCTGACCTATCCGCCGCGACTTCTGGTGCTCTGCGAGCCGACCCGCGGCATGGATGTCGGCGCCAAGAACGACGTCATCAACATCGTGCGCGACCTTCGCGCCAGGGGCCTAGCCATCATCGTGCTGTCGACGGAGCCGGAGACGGTGCTGTCGCTGGCCGACCGCATTCTCGTGCTCAAGCGCGGCGCGGTGGTGCGCGAATTCAAGAACGAGCCGGTCAGCAAAGACCGCCTTTTGGAGGCGGCGTGACGGAGAAGCACAATGGCGAGCAGTGAAGCAGTTTCCGGAGCGGCCCGCCGGCCTCGCGGCATCGGCTCCTTCCTGCGCTCGCAGATGCGCAACATCGCGCCTTTCCTGACGCTGATCTTCCTCAGCCTGTTCTTCGCCTTCGCAAGCCCCTCCTTCGCCACGCTGGACAATCTCGGCAACATCCTCACCCAGGTCTCCGTGACCGGCGTGATCGCCGTCGGCCTCACCTTCGTGATCCTCTGCGCCGAGATCGACCTCTCGATCGCCAGCATCGCCAACGTCACGGGCATTGCGGTCGCCTATTTCACGATCCAGGAATCCTACGTCAACATCGCCAACGTCCCCCTCCCCGGCGCCGCCGCAATCCTGCTCTCGCTGCTGCTCTGTGCGGCTCTCGGGTTCGTCAACGCGCTGGGACTGACCGTGATCGGCATCCCCTCCTTCATCATGACACTCGCGATGATGCAGATCGCGGCAGGCATCTCCGCGCTGCTGGTGCGCGGCCAGATCGCCTACAAGGTGCCTGATCTGATCGCCACCCTCGGCTCCGGCTCGATCGGCGGCATTCCCTGGATCGTCATCGTTGCCGCAGTGATGCTGCTCGCCGGACACCTCGTGCTCACCTACACGCGCTTCGGGCGCTACGTCTACATGGTTGGCGGAAACCGCGAGGCAGCCGAATATTCGGGCCTCAACGTCAAGCTGATCCTCGGCGTGGTGATGGTCATTTCGGCGGTCTGCGCCGGCATCGGCGGCATGCTCGGCGTCGCCCATTTCGGCAGCGCGCAGCAGAACGAGTTCGACACTTACCTGCTCGACTCCATCGCCGCCGTCGTGGTCGGCGGTACCAGCCTGTTCGGCGGCCGCGGCGGCATCGGCAACACCATCGTCGGCCTGTTCGTGCTGGGCGTGCTCAACAATGGCCTCGACCACGTCAACATCGACAGCTTCCTGAAAATCCTGATCCGCGGCCTGATCCTGCTGGCGGCGCTGATCATCAACGTCTATGCGCAGCGACTACGGGAGAAGGCGGCGGAGTAGCGCGATAGCCCACTATAAAAGCTCGAAAACAACCCCATGCAAAGTAGCCGAGGACGGCTGGAACACATTTCGAGTTTTACGAAATAGCTTGACACGTCGGGCAAATCACCGGCACAGTGCCATGCTGACGCCAATGATTACGTTTCCCGGGAAGCTATAGTTGGACAAAGGTCCGCCTTCTTTGGCCGGCCTCGTCGCGCAAGAGGCATCCCTACTCGAGTGCTATTCAAGCCCGCCAGAAGGTTTTTTATTTCCAGAGCGATGTCGGTCCAGGACAGCCCGACATCATGCAAGTCGCGGTCAGTCCATTGCTGCAATTCGCGGCGCTGCCGAACCCGGTTGCGCCAAGTTTGCAGTGTGACAAGCGCGCGCTTTGCCGCGTACGAAACGACCGACGTCATGGTCTTCGGCGTCCGGGCACCACCCGAGATCGGCCTGACCCTACCCTTCATCGTCCCTCCTTTGCTCGGCCAAACCAGATCGCGACTGCACCTGTGAGCAACGCGGCGGCCGATATCGCCAGCGAGGCATGCGCGCCCGCAATGAACGCGTTGTTCCCTCCGACCAGCGAACCGAACAGGGCAACACCAAGCACGCTGCCGGTCTGCCGCGTCGCGTTCAGCACGCCAGCGGCGATGCCGGATCGCGACTTCTCGACACTGCCGAGCAATGTCGAGGTCAAAGGCGGCACGAGCAGGCCGAGCCCGCCGCCGAGGACCATGAGCTGAGCGCCGATCGCCCCGTAGCTTGTGCCGATGACCATGGGGAGCAGCGCAACGCAGCCTGCGGCGGTGATCATACAAGCCAGCGCAATGGTTTGCGGCGCGCCGAGGCGCTCGCTGACCGACGCGGCGACGAGGTTGGCGGGCAGCACCATGCCCATCATTGGTACGAAGGCCAGGCCTGTTGCGAACGGCGACCAGCCGTTGACTTTCTGGAAGTAGAGACTGAGCACGAAGATCAGACCGTAGAAGGCGATGTTGAAGAGGAGCCCGACCAGCGCGGTCAGCGCGAACATGGGATGGCGGAACAGCGCCAGCGGCAGCATCGGCTGCTGCGCATATGCCTCGCGCCATACGAACAGAAGTCCGACCAACGCCGCGGCCGCGAAGGCCGCAATCACCAGCGGATGGCTCCAGCCGAGCGCGCCGCCTTCGATCAAGGCACCGGCCAGCGTGGCGAGGGTTGTAATCGCCGCGATCTGTCCCGGCAGGTCGATCCCGCGCTGCGCGAGCCGCGGCGTCTCCTCGGCGTAACGCCAAGTGAGCCAGAGGCCGGCGACGCCGATCGGCAGGTTGACGAGAAAAATCGCGCGCCAGCCGACCAGCGCGATCAGCGCGCCGCCGACGAACGGACCGGCCGTCAGCGCGACGCTCGCACCTGCGGCCCAGAATCCGACCGCGCGGCCGCGCGCCTTCGGATCGATATACGCGTGGTTGAGGAGCGCCAGGGAGTTCGGCACCAGGATAGCCGCCGCGAGACCCTGTACGGATCGCGCGGCGATCAGGAATATCGCCGACGGCGCCAGGGCGCAGGCGAGCGAAGCCAAGGTGAAGAGCGCAAAGCCCGCGATGAAAATCAGTTTGGCGCCGAGGCGATCGCCGAGCGCACCGGCGGTCAGAATGAAGGCGGCGAATGCGATGGTATAGGCGGTCACCACCCATTGCAGCTCGGAGACGCTACCGCCGAGCGAGGTGCTGATGCTGCTTAGCGCAGTATTGACGATGGTAATATCGAGCTGCACCACACCAAGGCCGAGGCTCGTGGCAGCAAGCGCCAGCGCCGTCGCGAGAGGCGAACGGGATGAGGTGTTGGCGGAGCGGGCCAGTTCCGGCTGCGTTGTGTTGAGCGAAGTTGTTTGCATGATCACACTCAGTTGTCTGTGAGAATTTGACCGCTCAGATCAGCCCGCTTTGCGGTGGTCATTCGATACCAACCGAATATTCGGAGCCGCGGGATGATCTTTCGCCTCATCGCGGCACTTCCTTCACCGGGCCTATTGGCGTCCAGGCAACCTATGTCTCGTGATCGAACCAGTCTCGCGGAAACACTACGGTCTTGACCGAAGTATTCGTGCTTGGCACTGCGTCCTTATCGGCGTACGAGAAGGGCATGGACACGGGACCCAAAATCGCCCAAGTCGCAGCACTCATCGGCGACCCGGCGCGCGCCAACATGCTGAGCGCGCTGATGGATGGCCGAACGTTGACCGCCTCGGAGCTCGCCTATGTGTCTGGCGTGGCGCCGCAGACAGCGAGTGGCCATCTTGCGAAACTCAGCGACGCGGGATTGCTCGCGCTCGCAAAGCGGGGCCGACGACGATATTTCCGCCTGGCCTCTCCGCACGTCGCGCGCGTGCTGGAAGGTCTCATGGTCGTGGCGCAGGACGGCCCCGCCCGGCAGTGCAATCTCTGGCGCGGTGGAGAAACGCTCCGGCACGCGCGCACGTGCTATGACCACATGGCCGGCCGCATCGCCGTCGCAATCGCCGACCGGCTGGTCCAACAGTCGTTTATTCTGCTCGACGAGGATGGCGGGCAACTCACCGATGCCGGCTGGTCATTCTTCAATGAGTTGGGCGTCGATCTTCGCCTCGCCTCCAAGCGCCGGGTGTTCTGTCGCCCCTGTCTCGACTGGAGCGAGCGCCGGCCGCATCTGGCCGGGGCGGTCGGCGCCGCCATTCTTGATCACGCTCTCGAGCACGATTGGGTCGAGCACGTCAGGGATAGCCGAGCGCTCGTCGTAACCCCAGTTGGCGTAAGAGAACTCGCCAGAACGTTCGGCATCGAGGGCGCCCCCCCGATGGACGGTCACGATGCGCGTGTTGGATCACTCTCCGGAAGCCGGGTATCAGCTATAGCGGTCGACTCAGCGTCCGGACGGAGGTAGTAGCGCGATTGGCCACTTTCGGCTGTGGGGACCGGAGCTGAGCCCGAAGTGTTGCGATTGGCCAGACCCCTGTGATTCAAACTCCCAAACTGGGGGCTCGAATCATACGCTACGAACTCGCTGATCATGAATGGGGTGCCATCAAGCCCATGCTGCCGAATAAGCCTCGTGGCGTTCCTCGGGTAAACGACCGACGTGTGCTCAACGGCGTCTTCTGGTCTTGCGATCCGGGGCACCTTGGCGCGATTTGCCGGATCATTTTGGCCCGTACACGACCTGCTACAACCGTTTCGTCCGCTGGCGACGGGCTGGTGTCTGGGGCCGCATCATCGACGCACTTGCCGTAGCCCACGATGCCGCTGTCCAGATGATCGACACCTCCATTGTCCGCGTGCATCAGCATGGAGCCTGCATCACACGAAACAAGTGCCAATCGATGGGGAGGTCGCGCGGCGGAACGGCTGGGCCATGACCGGACCGCCGCAGCCCGGCTTCGGAGTGACGACGAGACATCCGATGGGTAAGGCCGTGACAGTCGCCCCCAAGGCGCGATGAGATTGGGATGAATCGTCATCACGCTTTGTATCGTCAGAGCAGATTTTTCGCTTTCCGTGTGGCGCCCTTCGCGCGGCCCCGATGGCTTCCTTTCGTGCTCGCTGAAGCTGCCTCCGTCGGCCTCGTGATCGGAAATGTCTTGCGCATATGCGCGGCAAGCATCGCGCAATAGTCCGTAGCGAAACGAGGCAACGGACGCCGTTTATCCCAAGAGATGGTCAGGGGCTCTTGCAATACCCGGCGCCCGTGCGTGAGGCCGACAATCCTCAATGCGTAACGCCGGCACTGAAGCTGGGACGGCACGATGGCTATGCCATGCCCCGCTTCTGCGAGTGCCAACAAAGTGTGCGGGTTTCTGCTCTCGAAGACGATCTTGGGTTTCAGTCCCGCCATTCGGCTCGCCGCATCGAAAGCACGGCGAAATCCGAACCCGCTGTCCATCAGCAGAAGTGGAAACCCGGCAAGATCGGCGACCTCGATGGTAGGACGAGGGCCAAGTGGTACCGATGGATGACAGGCGGCTAGCAACTGCACCGATCCAAGGGGAAGGCTTTCGAAGTGCTGTTCATTTAGTCTGACGGCGTGCAACAGATTTTGGCCGAGATGGACCTCGCCGCGCTCGAGCATCGCCAATATTTCGCTACCCGTCCCCTCCCTGATCTTGATCTCAACCCTGGGATATCGTTCCGCGTACAGATGCAGAAATTGCGACAGCACACTCTCGATGTGTTGCGGCGATCCGGCAACCTTCAGGACTCCCGTGTCTCCATGACGAAGTAGCTGAGCCTGCTCTTTCAACGAACTGGCGCTGTTGAGCAGCAGCCGGCAGCCTGGGATCAACTGCTCGCCTTCACCGGTCAACAATAGTCGGCGCCCGACCCGATCGAATAGCCGCAAGCCCAGCTCCTGCTCGAGACCGATGATTTGCCTGGACAAGGCCGGCTGGGCGATCCGCAACCGCAGTGCAGCCCTTGAAACGGTGCCGAGCTCCGCCACAGTCAGGAATGTGAGGGCCTGTCGAAGGTTCATGCCCGCTTATACCATCAGAGCATAGGATCTGAGAGGATATATGTATTGGACGCATTTCGAACTTCTATGGAGAGTCCCATCTGCTGCTCGCGATAGTGGCGAGGCAAGAGAGGAGGCCCGTATGAATTCCGGATGCAGGATCGGTCTCGTCATGTTGACTTGTACCGTTTTAGGCGCGTTTGGGAGCGAAGCGCTTCATAGTGAGGCCGCGCCACCCGCCTATCTGATCGGCCAAATCGACGTCACCGACCCCGATGGTTATGCCAAGGAATATCTCCCGAAAGCGCGGGAGATCATAAAGGCACATGGCGGGAAGCTGGTTGCGGCGGCAGGCGCGGCGGCAACTGGTTCACAGGTCGTAGCCGTTGATGGAAATCCACCCAGGCGCGTGGTCATCTACGTGTATCCGAGCATGGAGGCGCTTCGCGCGTGGCGAAACGATCCTGCCTATGTGCAAGTTCGAGCCGTTGGCGAGAAATACGCCACGTATCACACATTTGCGGTCGAGGGCTCTGTCGCCAATTAGAGCATGATGAGTTTTAGTTGAATCGGTGCGAGTCGAGGGCGACGTTCACCTCTCCCGTGGGGTGGGACCAGCTGGAACGGCCGCGCGCTCACGTTGTCCTCTCTAGCCGGTCGGAAACTCCGGCTGCCAGTCGCGCAGTTTTCGTGCGGCGCCGGTGACGTCTGCGATGGTCGGAAATGACCCTGTCTCCACCATCATCACGCGCGCCAGCCGCACGCTTCGTGCTTCGCTGATCGCCCTCTTGCGCGGGTCATCGATCAGCTCGAAATCGATGTTGTGGGCGAGACCGAAGATGCGGCGGATGGTCTTTGCGGCGGCAAAGCCGACCGTGTCGGCGAATAGCCGCGCCACGTAGGCCTGCCGCTCGGCCTCCAGTCGCGCGGCGCCCTGCTCGCCCATAAACAACGAGGCCGGATAGGCGTCGCCGAGGGCATTGGCCCGCCAGAGATCGAGGAATTTTCGCGCGAACTCGCTCCAGACTTTCTCGACGGTTTCGAGCACCCAGCCTTCGAACGCGCGGCGTTCGCCGGGCGCGCCTTCGTGACCGGCCGACGCGAAGTAGGCCATGAGCAGATTGGCAAGGACGGCCCCGACGTCGAATCCCATCGGACCGTAGAACGCAAACTCGGGATCGATCACGCGCGTCTCGCCCGAGGTGACCATGATCGAACCGGTGTGGAGGTCGCCATGAATGAGCGCCTCCGGGCTCGCCATGAACTTGAGCTTCAGCCGGGAGATCGCGACGTGCAGCTCCATGTCCTCGCGCAGGTCAGCGGCCAGGGCGTCGAGGTAAGGCGAAGTCCAGCGGTTCTGCTCGGCGATCCGATAGGGATCGGTGAAGATCAAATCCTCGGTGATCTTGCACAGCGCGTGGTTGCCGGCGAAGCCCCCGATGCCCTCCTTCTTCTCTGCGGCGGTGAGCGCGAGATCGGACGTGAAGAACAGCGTTCGCGCCATGAAGGTGGTGATGTCGTCGACGAAGCGCGGATATTGCGTGCCGGCGATCAGCCCTTTGCGCATGATGATGTGGGGCGAGAGCAGCTCCATCACCGTGAGCGCAAGCGCCTCGTTGTGATACAGCACCGACGGCACGAGGCCAGGCGCGAGTTGCGCCTGTCGCGTCAATGCCAGATATTCGTAATGCGCGCGGGATAGCGGCAGGGGCCAGCTTTCCCCGACCAGGCGGACGTAGGGCAGCGCCTGCTTGACGGCAACGCCGCCTCGGGCTCCCTTCACGATGAAGACGAGGTTGAGGTTGCCGTCGCCGACTTCCGTGATCGACCAGTCGCCCGGCGCGCCGCCCAGCACCGACACCAGCTTCGGACGGCCCGCGAGATAGTCCCGCAGATCCGCCTCATGCAAAATCCGATAGTTCTCCGCCTGCCCCTGCGTCATGACGATTCCTGCCCATGGTTTTGGCCGGATCGTCAGTCGCGCTCCAGGAAGCGCGAACCGATGTCGGCCTTTCTCTTGATCGGATCGTAATCGCAATAGACGCTGTCCGCCACCAGCGTGTAGCTCGCGATGACCGTATATTTGTCGAGCTTGACCGAATGCAGCCCAGCGATCGCGGTGCTTTTGCCGCCGTTACACTTGAACGGTGGCGAGCTCTGTGCGAGCAAATCTATTCCGCTTCATCGCGCTGAGCGGACCTCGATGAGGCGCGCGGCCAATTCGTTGATGGACCACTTCCGGACTGATGCTCCGCGAAGAAGAACCTACTCGATGGCAGGCCATTGAACGGTCCCAGTCAGTAACCGCAGCGGTCGTGGTTAAGCGGATCAAAGCGTCTGGGGAGGCCGCTTTCTACCCTAAGCTCCCCTGCGATCCTGGCTACCAATCACGCAGCGCCATGCCGCCAGGCGCTCGGCCGGATGCTGGTTCATCCACTCGGCGAGCTGCGGCGCGCCCATCAGGCAGGACTGTATCGAGACGTCGGCGAAGTCCGAGGTGGTGACGATCTGCTCGTGGCAATTTGTCGGAGAAGAGAGACTGCAGAGCACGGCGATGACCTTGATCACGAAAGCCCCCCGTCGCTGCGATGGACTTTGGGGCCGCTGACCGTGTGACCAATTGATGCCTTGTCATGCTGCTCCCTGAACGGGTCAGCCGTCGGGAAGATGCTGTCATATATCGCGCGGGCTTCCCGAATTAAGCGGGCTCGCTCGCGCTCAGACTTTGAGACAAATCGAATAATCTCGCCCATATTGAACGCTCCTACTACTATCAAGAGGGACCATTCCCTTTGTGGCGAAGAATAGCTGCGGCCTTGCTATTCACTCTGTGATACGTCTCACCATGCGCAGCGTGCTTTGAATGACTTCGGGGGAGCAAACTTCGATTTACTAGCACTACTTTGGCAGATTGTCGGTTTTGCCGTGCTTTATAGGATTCCCGAATCAATTTTTCAATGATTCATG